>SLKL01000174.1 GCA_007134625.1 Saprospiraceae bacterium | reverse complement strand
GGTTTTCCGGCAGCTTCTGCCATCTTGTTTAATTCAACTTCGTAGGATTTCATACCGCCACTGCCACCCATTAAATCGATGCCATCACCGCCGCCCATCGAAGGGTCAGAAAGTATAGTGAGAAACATGGGCTTGATTCTATCCAACATAAAGAACGGAAGCCCCATTTCATTAAAATGGCTTTCAACTATTTGGTAGTCTTCCTCATCAAGTAAATCCCTTAGAGTGATACCACCGTCCATAAAGGCGCGCTGCATAATGCTCATCATGGCGCTCATGTCATTCATCTCAGCCATGTCAATTTCAAATACAACAGATTGGCTTCTGTCAAATGCAGTAAGCAAACCCTCGGGCAGAAAAAATGACTCACTGTTAATAATATGTATAGTTCCAAAAAGATAGGAAGGTTGAGCAAGATTATTACCGCTTATTTCCCAGAGCAATTTGTTTTCAAGTCGATCTTCTGTTGCATGAGCGGACGTTTTATCAGCAACCTTTGGACTGCAAGCAGAGGTGCCTAAAACAAAAAACAAACTTAGCACAGGGATTGCTACAATAGTAAAGTAGTATTTAAGAATATTCATAATTTAAAAGTATTTTACATCAAACGAAAAACCGGGCTATGTGTTGAGGTGAGCTCTGATAATCGTAAAAAACTTTTCAGGATTTTACTGATTGCTGTCTTTGTCTGTTGATTTCATATAGAATGATTCCCGCTGAAACGGAAACATTGAGCGACTCGGTTTTTCCCGTCTGTGGAATAGAAATCACTTTATCTGCTATCCTTCTGATATGCGGGCGGACTCCCGCCTCCTCCGATCCCATCACAATGGCCATGGGTTGACTCAAATCTGCCTCGGATAGTGGTATGCCGCCTTCAGCATCAGCCACAAGCACCCCCACTCCATGTAGTTTCATATTTTTCAGAGCAGTAAAAAGACTGCTTACCCTGCAAACCGGTATATTCAAAAGCGCACCGGCAGATGTTTTAATGGCAAAATCATTGATCATGGCACTGCCTCCCGATGGTATGACGATTGCATCGGCACCTAAAGCTTCCGCAGAGCGGGCAATAGCACCAAAATTACGGACATCTTTTACCTGATCCAGGACGATAAAAACCGGATTTCCCTTTTCAAAAACAAGATTGTCCACAGTTTCGTCAATTGAGGCGTATTCAATCGGGGATATAATACCCACGACACCCTGATGATTGCTCAAGGTATATTTTCCTATCACATCCAAGGGAAGACGCTGCAGGGGGACATCATTGGCATCACACCATTTTCTCAGTTTAATTTCTATCTCCCCGGTCAACTCCCGGTCAATGATTATTTTTTCAAAAAACCTCCCTGAATCCAGAGCATCCAAAAGGGCTTTTCTCCCGGCGACAACTTCGTAATCCTTTTTCAATTTTTAACTATTTGATTATTAGTCACAAAAGTAATTAATTTAATTATACATGAGCCCACTTCAGAAAACAAAACCTAATCCCTACTCCTGTTTAAAACCGGCAGTAAAATCAAGGCCAATATGCCCAGGGTGACATTACAACCGATTTGCACACTGAAAAACAGTATATTGGCAAACGAGAACCCATCTGCTTCATGCACACCGTAAAGGGCAAGTGCTATGACTGCAAGGTAGTGAAATGACCCCATACCACCGGGTGTCGGGATGAGCATTCCCAGTGTGCCCAGAGTGAATACCATTAGTGCTGCCGCCAATCCGAGATGCTCAGTCGGAGCAAATGAGTAGAACGCCAGCCAGCTCATACTGAAGTACAAGACCCAGATCATAGCAGTATGAAAAATAAACCAAGCCGGCTTTTCAAGTTTTTTTATTCCCTTGATTCCTTCCAGAAATCCATAGGCCATCTGCATTATCCAGTCAGCAAAATTTGGTCTGAATTTTTTCAATAAAACAAAAGCAAAATAAGCTAAAGCAGCAGCTACAATAAGAATACCCAGCAATAATAAAATCAACTGTAGCCCGGAATCGAATTGAGCGTTTTCTCTTAAAAAGTTAGTGAGCAGCTCATATTGCATAACGAACGTAATCAGTACTGCGATTATCATCATCACCATGTCAGTCGCCCTATCCATAAAGACAGTTCCCATCACCTTTTCCAATGGAATCTTTTCATATTTGGCAAGCGCACCACAGCGAACTACCTCGCCCATTCTCGGTAAACCTAGATTGGCAAAGTATCCCAGCATGATGGACAAAAAAGCATTGGTAGTTTTTGGCTCATAACCCAGCGGTTTGAGCAGCATTTTCCACTTTAGGGTGCGGCTTATATTACTCAGGATAAACGCCAGAAATACAAGAAAAATCCAGAGGTAATTTACAGAGCGAAAATCCTCAGCGACTTTTCTAATCAAGCTACAGTCTTCAGATGGAATCCCATCAAGCGCACACTGCTCCTGCCAAGATTGATCAAAATTGAGGTAAACCAGATACAGGACGATCAGACCCGCGCCCAGAAAAGCTGTGAACTTTAATATGTTGCGGGTCGTGGCATTCAATTTCAGGAAGGGATTTTATTGTTCTCGTCAGGAAAAACAGTCGCCGGTTTGAAATCTTTAGCTTCTTCAGGAGTCATAAAGGCATATGAAATAATGATGACGACATCACCAACTTCAGCACGCCTTGCTGCAGCGCCATTTAAACAGACCGTACCCGATCCCCTTTCTCCTTTGATCACATAAGTTTCAAGGCGTTCTCCATTATTATTGTTGACGATTTGCACCCTTTCACCTTCCATTAGATTGGCGGCTTTCATGAGCTCTTCGTCTATAGTGATACTACCCACATAATTGAGGTTGGCCTCTGTTATGGTAGCTCGATGTATTTTTGATTTAAAAACTTGTATCCACATAAGCGGCGCAAAATTAAGACTTTTTTTAAAAATCAGTAAAAGGAAGGGAAACTATTCAATGCCGGACCGGCATATTGTCAATGAGTCGTACATTACCCGCCCAGGCAGCGACACAAGCCTGAACAGGACCCTTAGTTTGTTCATCCGATATTGATAACAAAGTAAAGGGGTCAACAAGTTCAAAATACTCGGGCTTCAAACCCGCACTTTCTATCTTTTCGATAGCCATTTTTTTAGCCTGGGAGGCTTTCATAGATTTGAGGTTTTCTCTGCATTCCACCATGCTTTGGTAGATAACCGTAGCTTTTTCCCTGTAATCTGCTTTCAGCAACAAATTGCGGCTACTCATTGCCAGCCCATCTTTTTCGCGGACAGTACGACAAGTGACGAGCTCTACCCCCAACTCCATGTCAGCAATCATTTTCCTGATCACTGCCACCTGCTGAAAATCCTTTTCTCCCATGACCAACTCATGAGGTTGAACAAGTTCCAATAATCTGTAAACAACCTGTGCTACCCCTTTGAAATGTCCAGGTCTGAATTTTCCCTCCATAATATCATCCAGATAGCCCGGATCAAATGGAAGGTCGTAATCTGTACCATTGGGATAAATCTCTTCTTTTTTCGGTAAAAAAACTACATCACAGCCATTAGCCTTAAGTAAATCAATGTCACTTTCTGCTTGCACAGGATACTTCTCAAAATCCTCAGTCTTATTGAATTGTGTCGGATTTATAAAAATACTACATACCACCAAACCTCCGGACTGATTGGCCTTCCTGATCAGCGCGATATGCCCCTGATGCAATGCCCCCATAGTCGGAACAAAAGCAACCTTCAAGCCGGTCAACTCAAAAAGGCTTAGAAAAGAATTCAGTTCGCGACTCTCATTTATGATCAACATTAAAGCACAGTTTTAAGTGGGCACAAAGGTAACGAAAAAAAAGGATCGGATTTTTGATGATTGATGGCTTGCTACTTCTGACAGTTCATTAATGTGGAGAGTTCAACAGTTTTTATGGATTCCCTCTATTCGTAAAAAAGTTGGTCACTTGACATTGTTATCAGTAAAAAGCTGTGAGGTATTTGTTAACTTTTCCACCCTTCCACTCCGCTTGCGCACCACAGCGCACCACATCGCAGGCCAACGCTTTTCTCAACTTACCCCTGGTTCCTTGTACTATTGGGAACCGGATACCGATTAGCATATTCTCTTGCCTTGGGAATAAGTCTCTTTAGGTTTTCTGCTCTGCGTTCGGGACCGGGGTGAGTACTTAAGAATTCAGGGGGTCCTGAGCCACCTCTTGCTGCCATGCGCTCCCAGAACGGAACTGCTTCAGTGGGATCGTAGCCTGCCATGGTCATCAGATATAATCCAATCTCATCTGCTTCACTTTCGTGTTTTCTTCCAAAAGGAAGCATTACACCTACCTGTGTGCCTGCCCCTGCAGCTACCATTATTAATTCTCTTGTCTGTTCGGGTTGCTCCCTCATGGCTACATCAAGTGCGGACATACCCAATTGGGCCCAAACCATATGACTCATCCTTTCATTTCCGTGATGTGCCAAAGCATGCGCTATTTCATGCCCCATAATTACAGCAAGGGCATCTTCATTCTCAGCTACGTCCATTATACCCGTGAAGAAAACCACTTTACCCCCCGGCATACAGAATGCATTGACCTGCTCACTTTCCACCACGTTGAACTCCCAGTCAAACTTTTCCAAATCACTTTCCATATTGTTGGCCTTGTAATATACATTTACCGCCTCGATCAAATCATTTCCTATCCTTCGTATGAGAACAGTTTCCGGTGCATCCGGAGGAAGTGTATTATTGGCTGCCAAAAATTCATCATATTGTGAAAAGCTCAATGAGTTAATAGTATCAATAGGAATCAACTGGGTTTGCCTCCTCCCGGTAAACGCAACCTGACTGCAGGCTTCAAGAATTAATATCGCAACTAAAAGCAGGATTACACGCATAATTTTCTTTTTTAGAATTAACCGTAAAAAACACGGAATTAGTTTCCTGATACAAATTTACTTTTTTAATAGAAAAAATTGACTGTGATTATAAAATTGATGAGTTCAAAAGAAATTTTTAACTCAGGAAATTAACCTTATCTTTACATCAAATTAATTTATGAAGATACAGATTGCTGAACCATATCAATATCTTGAAGAGGATTTGATGGAAGTCATCAATAACTTTGACCGTAGCGGCAAGATGCTATTCAAGGGGAGTCGCAACAGTATCCGAAAAGTAAAAATACAAGGTCAGCGACTTACCATAAAAAGCTTTCAGCTACCTAACTTAATTAATAAGTTTGTCTATCGCTTTATTCGAAAGTCAAAAGCACAACGTTCCTTTGAATACGGGCAAGAACTTATCAATAATGGATTTTTAACTCCAAAGCCCGTAGCATGGATAGAGGAACGCAGATTGTTTACTTTAGGTAGAAGTTATTACATCAGTAAGCGTCTAAAAAAACACATTACTTTTCGCGAACTGATCAACAATCCTGAATTGGAAAATTGGGAAGAAATTCTAATCGCATTTACTGAATTCACCCATCGACTTCATAAAGCCAATATTTTTTTTCTCGATCACAGCCCCGGAAATACGCTCATCAAAAAAGGAAAAAAAGGAGGATGGAAATTCTACCTCGTAGATCTCAACCGGATGAAATTCAGGGAACTGAGTAATCAGGAAAAAATTAATAATTTTTCAACGCTCAGTGCCACACCGAAAATGCTTGAAATAATGGCTACAGAATATGCCAAACTGGAAGGCTGGCAAGTCGAGGAAACCATCGAAAAATTTAAAAGTGCTGACAGAAAGTTCAGACAGCGAAAGAACAGAAAAAAGAAATTAAAGAAGGTGTTATTGAGAAAGGGATAATCTCCTGCTTGCAACTATCTGTAATCAAGTTTACTGTTCTAAAACTTCTACCACCTCTTTTTCAAAAAGAATTCGTTTGGTCATCTCGGATTTTAAGTCTTCAAGGGAGCGGGGACGCCGGGAAGTATCCCAATTAAAGCCCTCGAGCTTG
>SLKL01000420.1 GCA_007134625.1 Saprospiraceae bacterium | reverse complement strand
TGCCGGATTAGAAGATAGTTATGCAAAAGGAATTAGACATTTGTATATTGGCTGACCTCCATCTCGGAACGATGGGTTCTAATCCTATTGAATTGCTCAAATACCTTAAAAGCATCAAACCGGGTTTACTCATCATCAGTGGTGTATTTATCAATCCTGATCAGTTTGAGAAGAAGTACTTTTCCCGAAAAACCCTGATGATTATTCATCAAATCATGCAAATGGCACTCGCCGGAACCAAAGTGGTGCTTGTAACAGGTGCGGGAAATGAAGGATTGAAAAGGTTTACAGGAGTTAACATAGGCAATGTCCATCTGAGGAAAGAAATGTTACTAAAACTAAGGGGCAAAGAGTATTTGGTTTGTACTTATCCCATTGAAAAGAAATCTTCCGGTAGAGGAAATATTTCAATTTGGAAAAAAATCTCCGGGCTTTTTCCGAGGCAAAAATCAGGTTTGAAAGTCAATAAAAATAGCGTCTCAAAACAACTTATCAAGTATGCCTATTCAAAAGGTGTTTCTGCATTAATATCCTCTGATCTCGACAGTGTAGGACTTACTAAAACGACACAAAACAACAAAACCCTTGAATTGCTGAACCCCGGAAGTTGGGATCAATCCTTAACTGCATTGGAATTCAGCGGCGGACAATGGGAGCATTACACCTATAACGAATTAGATTACGGCCTACTGAATCCTAAGCTGACTGTAAAAGAGGAGAAACAAAAGGAGAAGGAAGAGGTGTTCATCATTCGCAAGCCTATTGGGGGATAATTTTGTGAGGGAGGCATGTGTTGTGTAAGGAGGATGTATCCTTTTATTGACCCGCGTCTATCCACTCCATTTTATTGCGTGTATTTAGGAGACAGGCAATTTTCACTTTTTAATTAATTACAAGCCCAAGAATTCACGTTTTTCTTCTAACCACGGAGTTAACAGAGATACACAGAGAAATTCTCGTAAAAAAAACTCTGCGATTCCTTTGTGCCCTTCGTGCCCTCTGTGGTTTTACCTTTTTTTTACCACAGATACGAAATGCACAGAGGTTTCATAAAGGTTATTTAGAATTCTGTTTTCAATTATTCATTCGTAATTTCTAATTCATAATTTTTAATTTTCAATCCGTAATTTTAAGCATCCTCCCCACAAAATTCCCCCTCAAACCCCACTTTCTAAATATAAAACCCTGATAAGGAAACCATCGTGACCAATGGGTTGAAATCGCAAAAATCAAAGAAACTTTATTTTTCTTCTATTACCAAGTCCTCCTCAACCACCTCATCTTCTTCTCTCACAAACCGAATATTTTTGATTGCTTCTAAGAAAAAGATAACTACCTGATGGCATTCGTTGTGGATGGAATGTAAACTGTTGCGCTCTCTGAAGGGTATTTCGCGATTCTTTACTTCCACATTGATTTTTTCGATTGCGGAATTGATGAACTGATCAACAGAATTATCGACTTGTTCTATACGCTCTTTAATGCCATCTTCATCATCCATTTCGAGAATAAAATTAAAGTCCCTTGCAGCGAAAGACATCATTTTCATGATCTCCAAATGGATATTTCTAATAGCGGGAAAGGGAGAGTTATTGATTTTTTGCAAATCGGGAGAAAGATCCTTACACTTTTTGGCAGCCATCATAAAGTATCTCAGTGCCACAAGGAGTTTGCGAATCTGAAAATCTTCTTCGGGCTTCAATTCATTGTTACGGATTTGGTAGGCAAAGTCATAAATTTCAGCCTGAAGGTCTTTGAGGTATTCGTAGCGTTCCGGTTCATCCAGTTTTTTAAATTGCTCTAACCTGTGTTTATGGGTAAACCCCGGAATTACTCCATGAGAAACTCTGAGTCCAAAAATTTTCAATATAAAATACAAGGTCGTATTTTGAAAGAGCAAGACTTCATCCTTCAGTGCAACAATACCAGCTTCAGGCACTTCCGCGGTGAGATTACTAATATAGCGCGTATGCGTAGGGACCCTTTGACGTATAAATCTTTCTATAAAAACGGTATAGGGAGTTAAGATTACCGCAAATAAAACCACTCCAACAAACTTGAAAAAGGTATGGAAGAGTGCAAGCCCAATCACTAGGTCATCTTTAAATCCGAAGGTGTCTAATATCAATACCGAGTAGAATGGAAATAAGACAAGACCAAGGATAACAGTGACCAGGTTAAAGAAGAAGTGGCTTGCAGCAATTCGCTTTTGTAAGGTACCTCCGGTAATGGATCCTAAAATAACGGTTATTGTAGTACCAAGTGCTGTACCCATGACAATATGCGTTGCGGAATCCCAGTCAAATATACCACTATACAAACCACTGAATGCAATTAATACAGCAGCAGAGGAAGACTGCATTAGTGCAGCCAACAAAACACCACCAAGTAAAAACACCAATCTGAATTGACCCCAGTGGGTTAAATCCACATCCTGTGCTAATACATCTGTTGCGTCCTTCATAAAACCAAGACCCAATAAAAGAAGACCGAACGCAAATATCAAATTACTCCATTTGTTGAGTAGTTTTCGCTTTTTCAAAAAAGTAATACCAATACCCCCCAACCCTATGAAAGGTAGAGAAACTGCTTCTATGCTGAATTTGAAACCCAAACCGGCAATAATCCAGGAGGTAATAGTCGTCCCCAGATTTGAACCAATGATAACTCCAATAGCCCCACTTAAGTGAATAAGACCTGCTCCTGCAAATGCCAGTACCATAAGTGAAACAGCTGAACTACTCTGCAATATTGCAGTTACGGTAGTTCCTGTAAGTATTGCTATATATCGATTGCTCGTATATTTTTTTATAAAATTTCTAAGGTAATCACCACCAATCATTTTGATGGCTTGCTCCAATAAATACATGCTGTATAGAAAAACACCCAGACCGGCAATCAACAACCATATGTTAAAGGATTCTTCCTGCATAAAAAATTAATATTTGAGAATGACCTAATTTACATGTTTCACGTGAAACAATGAACTAACATAATTTAATTCCCTCATCGGAAAAGTTACTTATAATGAAATCACGATTTTCATCAGGCAGTAATAATTCAGATACGGCTAAAAACTCTAAAAAGTCTGATGATAATAATGAATTTTGAAATACAAAACAAATATAGCCAGAATGAATTTGAATAAAATTAAACTCTCTATCCTCAATATAAGATCGAATTGTATCGGAAATTGGTAAAGGCTGACATGATTGTAAACCAAAGCAAATAGCTTCCCAATCACTAAAAAACAAACCATGGTATAATGATAAAGCCTTTTTGCAATCATAACCACTACCCTCTTCCTCTGAAGTTCCACTTAATCTTTCTCTTCTAACAAGAACAACTTCATAACCTTTAGGAAAGGATACGCGTACAGGATTTATCTCGTTTCCAATATCAAAACGAGTCCCCCCTAGCATATATGTATAATACAATAAACGATCTACATCAAATGAATTCTGAAGAAGAAAATCATGACCTCTATTCACCAAATCAAGATAGTCTGGTTTTTCTTTAGATTTGGATAATTGAAATAAAGAAAAGATAATCACCGAATAGTAAGCAGTGGGATGGACAGTGTATTGATTGGAAAATTCAATTCTGAAAATGTTGTTCTTCATATCTAAAACCTCTTTTGTCCAATCAAGGAGGAATTTTAGGGAATCCTGAAACTTTTCGTCGAGAATTCCATATCTAACATTAATGTCAATGACGTCCTCATTTCCATCATGGAAAATACACAACATTTCCAATGCGGTTTCCTCAATACACGAACAGACCAATCCGTCGAGGTGCTCATTAAATGAAACAACAAAAGGAACAGAAAATTTAAAACCTGCTTTATTCATAGACTATCAATGTGGACAGACAAAGATAGTAAAATGGAAAGGAATGAATTTGAAGAAAAATCAAAGAATTTTAAATCTGCTCTAAACTCAAAGTATTAGAAGAAATGGTTTGGGGGGAAGAAGGCAGATGGAAGTAGCAAGGAGTAGGAAAGTGGGAGGATGGAGCTAAAAGGGTGTTTAATATGGAATCATAGTAAACCTTAACTTCTTAATATTAAAAACCTCACATGATTTTTGAATTTAAACCTTTTATGGACTCCTTGTACTTGTGAAACTGTAATGCATTGGTTACTATTTACGACCTTATATATCGCATAAATTTTGTCACGATTTTTGCTTTCCTATTGCAAAAATCTCGCCAAAATTTGTGAGATTTTCAGATTAATAACCACGGGATGTACCAGTGGTTATTAATGTATGACCCTTTCAGGCTCTACTACTAAATAGTTACATGTATTGCAGATATAGCTGCGACATTTAGCAAAAACAGCATTTGGTCAATAACCCTATTAAATTGTTTCACGTGAAACAATCAGCTGTCAGATTTCTTACGGATGAGTTTCATTTTTTCCTTCAGATGATTTCGGGCATCGACCCAGGAACTGAATTCAGCATATACCATGAGCACAATACCACCGAGGAAAAGAAGATTACGAAGAAGTTCAAAACTTGAAACAAGCCAATCAAAGAAAACCCTGACCACAAAAATTTCAACGCCAATAACCGCTGCACTACACATTAAAACGATGGCTCCTTGCATTCGCAGGTCAATACGACCTTTGGTCTTTCTTTTTAATCTGGATTTTATATAGAGCTCTTTGTACTCAACGTTCTTAGGATTCATTTTGAGTAACTCCAACAAAACCTTTTCACACTTATCCAGTAATCCCATATTGAAATAGGCATGTGCTTTTTTAAGCACGAAATATTGAAAGATATCTCTACCCTCAAAATACACGATATTCTTAGTAATGGAAACTTCAATCAATTTGTCAACTTCACGAATAAACTTATGATGAGCCCCAATTTCATACAGAGCCTCAACATAATCAACATACATGCTAAAATAATCCTCAAAATCAAGAACACTTATTTCCTCTCTGTGCTCATCAAAGAAGCTAACGATGGAACGATAGGATTCAAGCCCTTCCTCTCGAAACATTTGAATAAGACGTTCTCGACCAACAAATCTATCTTTCATGATTATTCAACCTATTTTACTCAGCGTATATAAAACCGGACGTGAAGGAGAGGCATCTAAATCCAAATTCATAATCTGTAACTCCACAAGATACAAACCATCCCTCAATTTTTCAGGCACGTAAATTAACTCAGTTATTGTGCATCTTGTTCGATCATCACCAATATTTTCCCAAAAACTACGGTGAGATGACAATTTACCACCATCTACCTCTTTATCGACAGACGGAAGATCAGTTAAAAAGTGCTGAATACCATTTTGGTTACATTTGCCTAAAAAGGAAGGATCAAAATAAGGTGGATTTTCTCCGCTATAATTTTTTGTTAGCTTATCGGCAGCATTAGGCAAGGTACGCACAATTAAGGCTTCAATTCCTTCCAAGGAATTAAAGTCAAAATCAGAACCAACAATATAATCACCTGACTTTTCAATAGGGGAAAGGGTAATAAGCTTAGCAGTAAAGAAATACTTTTTTAATAAACTACCCACAGTTAAACCATTATCCATAATATGACCGGAGCATTCAGTATGCGTTCCATTCCCGTGTGGATTAAAAAAAACATTCTTGAAATTAACCGGAGACCCGGAAGAAATATCCCCAACAAAATCGCCGGAAACATAAGGCGTGATAGTCGGATACTCAGCGTAGAAGCAATTAGGATTATCACCACCGTCTTTAAGCATTATTCCGATATCGTTTGGTTGAGATAAATCAGCGGAATATTTAGTGCTATTAATTTCCAATCTTACTATCATGGCATATTTGTTCTTTTGTCAATACCCCAACCGAGCTTTTGTCGCAATACCTCAGAAAAAGAATAATCTCCTAATACTACAATCCGGGCGTATTGTTTGCTTTTCTTTACCACCAAGGAAGTAGAAGAAGAAACAGCCTGATACCTGGAATC
>SLKL01000264.1 GCA_007134625.1 Saprospiraceae bacterium | reverse complement strand
TGTTTATAAATCTGTAAGAAAATATGTCGTGAAGAAGTTCCCGTTTGTGATATACTACCAACTTGTTGATAAACTAATACAGATAGTTGCTATTTTCCATACAAGCAGGAACCCAGAAATATGGAATGCCCGGATATAGTTTAAACTGAAAGACAGATTCGTAAATACTTGCATGACGTTCATATTAACTGTTTAAGCAAATAAATGAGCAGACTGAGAAAAATATGGCATGAAATAACAGAGATGAACTCTGAAAATCAGGTTTTGAACTTTTGGGATACCCGACAAAACCTCATTATTGATAGCTTAAGATCTGCTTAGACATTAGAAGACATAGAATTAGCAGGATTTGTCATGCATAAGTTAGCGAAAGCTTTTAATAACAGAGAGAAATATTCTTCAGTTTACTATCTTTTCATTTCTGCATACCAGAGCATTGAGGACAGAATCAAAGGCGGACCTGAAAGTATTCATGAATTAAAATATGAACTTGCCTGTGGGCTGCACTATAACCGGAAATACAAATACTCAAAACAACTGTTCAATGAATTAGCAGCAACAGGATTTGATACGGACAGGATTGAAAACTGGTGGAACCAATCTGCTTTCGCCAGCACCCGAGACCGGGTTTGAATAAAATATCACATTTTACCTGGTATGACAAGGTTTTTAATAATGGTAGCTTATTTGATAGTGTTGCTTAGAACTGAAGAATTTGTGATTGCTACAATGGTATTTATTGGACTTTCTCTTTTCACTGAACTTCAATGGTATCTGTATAGAGTAAACCACTATCTGAAAGAATATGAAAGCGATCCTGAAACAGAACTGATTAAGAAAAAAATAAAAACCAGAATTGTTATACAATTTGTCGTCTCATTGTTGATATTCCCATTATATTTTTTGGGACACGAATTGCTTTATTTTTCTGCGCTATTATTGGTAACCTATATAAATGCTTATCACTACATACTGGAATTGTATTATTTACCTAATTTTATAGGATATTTAAATAGAAAAAAGGCACTAAATACCAATTTAGCTCCCACCCAACCCTAAAACTAATCATCACACTAATAAAGATAACCCTTTCACTACCCAATTGAAAACAAGTGCGGTGAAAAAAGACGACATTCACCGCAAATTTGCGGTGAATAAGAAATAAAGTGACATAGAATTACCGCCAAATGCTGAAGCCGGGTTTGTCGACCCCGATCTATCTTCTAATTTATTTGTAAAATTATATTAAGGTTTCTATTACTTTATTTCGTGATTTACTTCCAATGATATTTTTTATGTATTTTTTGGACGCGGATTATTAGGTTCAAATCTTACAAAAGATACGCCCTCTATTTTTTCTTCTGATTTGAATTCACCGTTTTGAAAGAAATGCTTGTAAACATCATATTCTTTTGTCCCAAATTTCTCAATTGTATAACCAGTTCCGTTCTCGAGTAATTTGTTTCCATGTTCATCCCAAAAGTTTATAGGTATTTTTATTCCCTTCTTATAATGGCACTCCTCCTTCAGTTGACCGGATGCATACCATTCTTTCCAAATTCCAAACTCTACTCCTCTATTGTAATTTCCAATCTCTCGGATTAGACCCGACTTAAAAAAGGAAACCCATTGACCATGTTTAATTTTTTTAAAATATTGCACAATCCTATTTATTCTGCCAGATTCATCCCTAATGATTTCGATATTTTTATCCATTTTCGATTCAATTTATTTTAATTCTCTAATTCTGACTATTATATTTTAAGGTTTCTTCAGACAAAGTTAACCAATCATAGAAATAGCAATAACAAATAAAAACCTCAAAAAATAAATACAACTGTAAAATAAAGTTTACATTTGTAAAGTTTACTTAACAAATTGAACGTTATGGAAAATATTTATTTACTACCAAACAGGTATCATTTGATCGGGTGGATATTGGTTATTATCTTTTTACCTCTGGGGCTTTGGCATCTCTTCGGAAACTTTGAGTTTTCATTTTTAGAAGTTGAAATTCCCTGGGGGGAACAAGGAGAATTTTTTCTACCAAAGAAAGAAAACTTTAGTAATGAATTATTTGCCTTAGGTACTCTTTTCGGCTTGGTGTTTATTTCATTGGCACGACTAAAAAAGGAAGATGAATTCACTAAAATGGTACGACTGAAATCCTGGCATTTTGCAATGCTTTTATATACTTTCAGCCTGATTATTGCAATTGTCTTTTTCTATGGTTTTGATTTTATTATTGCGCTCGCTTTTTGTATATACCTGCCTTTTGTCTTTTTCTATATTCGATTTCGCTTATTCATGAGCTCACTTAACAGGCAGCTTTCAGAATAATGATGTTTAATATTGATTATGGCCATTTTTTTACTAAAAAACAGAGGAAACTTAGGGATGAAAAATAATGTAAGAATAGTTAGGTTAACTCAAAAGCTAAGTCAAACCGATCTGGCTGAAAAAGCAGGTGTTTCAAGACAAACCATATATTCTGTTGAACAAGGTCGATACATACCTTCAACAGTACTGGCATTAAAAATTAGCTCAATTCTGGAAAAAAACATTGAAGAACTGTTCGAACTCGAAAGTGAAGATTGGAAGTAAGAGTCACCGTTTTTTTAATTAATATTAAATCCTTAAACAGGAGTATTTTTCAAACCCCTATCTTAGCCCAATGAAAAATTCTAACTCCTTACTGCTGTCGTTATTCCTCTTTTTAAGTGTACACTTAAGTGCACAGATACCGGAATACTATCAATCCGTCAATTTTTCACTGGAAGACCGATTTCGCCCAGTTTAAAAAAAAGAACAACATAATAGCATTAGAAAAAGAGTAAATTTGTAACTCATAAACTATTAATTATCAGAAGTGAAATCAGAATCGCAAAACATTGAATTCAAAGTATCTTGGAGAGACGAATACCTAAAATGGATTTGTGGTTTTGCTAATGCCAATGGCGGTAAGCTGTATATTGGTATTGATGATAAAGGTAAGTTTACCGGTGTTGATAACTACAAAAAACTATTGGAAAATTTGCCTAATAAGTTTCGGGATATTCTGGGCGTGTATGCTGAAGTGAACCTAAAAGAAGAAATGGGTAATTACTATCTCGAAATAATTGTTCCTCGGTATGATGTACCGATTTCTGTAAGAGGTAAATATTATGTCCGTACAGGAAGCACCTTACAGGAAATAACTGGCTTGGCATTAAACGAATTCATTTTAAGAAGAACAGGAAAAACATGGGATGATATTCCTGAACAAAGAGCTTCATTCAATGATATTGACGAATCAAGCATTAAGCAATTTTTGAAAGATTCAAAGATCGTTAAACGGATTAATGTTGAAGACAATATCAGCACATCTAACTTACTTGATAAATTGCGTTTACTTGAAAATGGACATTTGAAAAGAGCGGCCATCGTCTTATTTGGAAAAGACCCTGGAAAATTCTACCCGAACATGGCGGTTAAGATTGGCAAATTCGGGGAGACAGATGCGGACCTGAAATTTCATGAGGTATTAGAAGGCAATCTGATACAACTCAAAGACAAGATAGGAGAAATGCTTAACGCCAAGTTCTTCATTCACCCAATTGACTTTATGGGAATGCAGCGAGTGGAACTGGATGAATATCCGGTTGCTGCTGTCCGGGAGATGCTCCTAAATGCTCTGGTACACCGGAACTATATGGGAGCATCAATACAAATTCGGTTGTATGAGGACAGTTTCAGCGTTTGGAATGATGGTGGTTTACCTGAAGGGATTTCAGAAGAAGATTTGAAGAAAGTGCACCGCTCCAAACCAAGAAACCCACTACTTGCAGATATTTGTTTCAAGGCTGGGTATATCGATTCTTGGGGAAGGGGAACAATCAAAATCATTGAAGCTTGTAAGGATGCAGGATTGCCGGAACCAGTTTTAAAAGAAGAACAAGGTGGATTCCTAAGCAAGATATACAAAGACCGATTTACCGAAGATCAATTGAAGAAAATTGGGCTACTGGAAAGACAGGTTGAAGCGGTTCTTTATACCAAAAAATATGGAGAAATTACTAATTCGAAATATCAGGAGATAGCTGATGTTTCAAAAGCAACGGCTACGAGAGACATTAAAGAGTTAGAAGATAAGGGGCTAGTGAAAAATATTGGGACAAAGGGGTCGAGTGCAGTTTACAAACTAGGAGTTGGCTCATAGTTGGCTCAGTTGGCTCACAATAGGCTCATAGTTGGCTCAAGATTGGCTCAAAAGATAAATAAAGGGAAGAATCAAATTCGCAGAGAAGAACACCAAGACGATAAAATCATCCCCAAACACTATACTCCAGTTCCCAAATTCCGACTCAACTTCTGTTCTTTTGCTATAAGATTTTTCCCCATTACTCCTACTATCTATAAACAGAGAAATAAAAAGAGACTCAAAAAAGCAGAATAAACCCCTATCTTAGCCCAATGAAAATTTCAAACTCCTTACTGCTGTCGTTATTCCTCTTTTTAAGTGTACACTTAAGTGCACAGATACCGGAATACTATCAATCCGTCAATTTTTCACTGGAAGGTAGTGAGTTGATGGAAGAGTTGAGATGGCTGGTAAGCAGTACGCATACTACTGAGCTGAGTTATACTCCGGGTGTATGGGATGCCCTGAAGCAAACGGATCTGGATCCCGACAACAATGAGGTGGTACTCCTGATTTATGGTTTTGATGATGATGACGGTGACTTTATTACCGACCGGACAAGGGGCGTTGATGAGAATTGTCAGCAAAGTGATTGTAGTGGATTGTGGAACCGTGAGCATGTAGTAGCCCGCTCTCAAGCCAATCCCTCTTTACCGCTCTCCGGTCCCGGCGCTGACGTGCACAATTTGAGAGCCTGTGACGCTCGAATGAACGAAAGACGGGGAAACAGGCGGTTTGCAGATGGCTTTGGGAATTCACATATTACCTCTAATGGTGACTTTTATCCGGGAGACGAATGGCGGGGAGATGTCGCGCGTATGCTGATGTATATGTATTTGCGCTACGATCAGCAATGCCTGCCTGAATTTGCAAGCAGCGGAACACAGAACTTTGATCCCGATGGTGTAATGATAGATATCTTATTGGTATGGAATGCCGAGGATCCGGTCTCTGAGTATGAAATTATCCGTAATGACATACTGGAAGACCTGCAGGGGAATCGCAATCCTTTTATCGACAATCCTTACCTCGCTACGAAAATCTGGAACGGCCCCAATGCAGATGACCTATGGAATATATCCTCAACTGTGGAGGAGGAAACTGCTTTTATCAATATTTATCCAACCATCAGTCAAGGAGTAATTTACGCTGACTTTTCAGTTGAAGAGCAAGTATTGTTCAGTATTTATCATCTGAGCGGAAAAAAAGTAAAAAGCGGAAAATTGAGCAGTGAAATAAATCTTCCGGACTCCAATGGCTGGCATTTTATTGAATTGATTCACGCCACCGGAAGACAAATTGAAAAGGTCTTTTTGACTCGCTAAAAAAGGTCGAAATAATTATGCTTAAGCGGTTTAACTAATCTTCCTCGGCCCTTGTCCACAGTGATCAAAAATGGACTTTCCCGGAACGCAATATTTCATCAGCTTGGTGTTGATAAAATCTTCAACTGAAGTTGCCTGATCTTCGGGATAGAGCAGGTGCACATTGGGTCCCGCATCAAGTGTGAAATACGCCTGAATTCCTGTATCCTTTCTAAAACTCCTGATTTCGTTAATTACTGCTATGGTAGCCGGTTCAAAAAGGATATAGGACGGATTGGAGGTCATCATCATGGCGTGCAACATAAGTGCTTCCTCTTCTATAATCTGACCAACCTCTTCTATTTCTCCCTTTTTCAGACATTGCATGATTCTGTTCATGTTTTTTCCTGCTGTAGTAAAACGCTGTGCAGCAAAAGGGTGATTTTCCATCAATCCATGACCTGCACTGCTGGAAACAGATTTTTC
>SLKL01000462.1 GCA_007134625.1 Saprospiraceae bacterium | reverse complement strand
GCCAACATCTTTAAAGGCACCGAGTATTTTATGTCTCCATAAAAATGAAGTCCTGTAAGAAATGTTGAGTTCTTCAGCTATTTCCCTTAAAGTCAGATTGTTTGCAAGACACTTAATATAGGCCTTCATTTTTTCCTTCTTATGTATCCACGAAATAGCTGTACCGGTTAGATCATTAAATGTCTTCGTGCATCCCTTACACCTATATCGCTTCATCCCTTTATAATTGCCATGACCAACTACATCTTCACTTTTACAGTGGGGGCAAGTGAATTTGTTCCTTTGCTGTTGGTCTCGCCTAATTTCAATTAATTGCGCACTAGAACAGTCAGTGTCTGTTAGTTCTGTATTCAATTTATGAAGTAGCTTATCTTGATCTGCTTTTGTCAAATTCCTAATAACTTCTAAAATCTGAGTAATACTTTCCATCTCTGTTTATTTTTTGTTCGTTTCAAAACTCAAATATACAAAAATTCTTTCATATACACATTATTTTATATCATAGCCATAAAATATTGGATGACTCAACAGTTGTAAATAAATATTTTGTAAATGTTAACCCAATACATACGGTTGTGAATGATTATTCCTTACCAATTAGATTACCATTTTTAAATGATACCGTTCTCTTATTTGCCAACCAGTATGTTAAATATTTGGCAGATACAAATTTTGTTTGGAATGGAATATTAAATGAATATGACTCTATTCCATCTCACTCAGGATACGGTACATTAATTAGTAGGGAGGGGAAAACATTTGGGAGTTTTTTAGTTGATAGTATACATTTCGATTTAATTGATTTAGGTGGAAGTAACAATGTTTTGGTTCAGTATATGTATGATACAACAAAAGCATTTTGTGGAGTAGGTCTAAATGATTCTATAATTATGACACCTGATCCACCTGATTCAAGTTTGATTGCAGAACTAAGAGGAACAGGACCATGTCCTATAAAAGTTTTAGTTCTTTATACAGAACGAGGAAAAAATAGGGTGCCGGATATTATCCAAACTGCAAACTTATCTTTTGAAATGACTTTAACCGCACTTCATAATTCAAGAATTAGAGATTCAGAATTCTATCTTGAACTAGTTGGAGTAGAATATTTGCCTCTTTTTGATGAATTTATTGCTGTTGATGTTACTTTTGATCAAAATTTAAATCAATATGTTTTTCCACCAGCACCAACAGCATATAATAATTTTACTAGCTTTATTGTTGATGAAATACAAGATAACACTAGCGAAATGTCAATTTTAAAAGAGGAGACAAATGCTGATTTTGTCATAATACTTGGTTTGGTGGATCCATTTGTGCCTGGTTTGAGAGGTTTTGCCGTACAGGGTTTAAATGAAGATGCTCCTGTTGCGGTAGTTTCGGCAGAACATTCAGTTAGGAATTATTTATTTGCCCATGAATTAGGTCATTTGTTTGGTTGTAATCATGAAGAGTGTAGTGTTTCATGGAAAGGTGGTAATTGCAAAGAAGAACATTTGGATGCTAGGCATGCACACAGCTGGACTACTGGTTGGGCTTTTTGGAAAGAAAGAAGATATACTGTAATGTTTTCTAATGATGTTAAAGAAACTAGAGGTTTTTTTTCGAATCCAAATGTAAAAGTAGCTAATGGGAGCAAGACTGGTACTCCGATGAGGAACAATGCGAAATGGATGAAGGATGTTGGGTGTGTTATTTCACAATGGAGGTCCAATCCCACATTTCCACCACTGCATTCTTATATAAGTGGACCTGAACAAGCTTGTCCTTGTGAATTTATAACAATCACAGCAAATGTTCAAGGAGGAGGCCCAGGTGCATATACATATGATTGGAGCTATAGTTTTGATGGAGTAAATTTTATTAATTATCCTTATAATACTCCAAGTGCTTATCTACAAATGCCTTGTCCAACCCTCTTTTTTCCGACTCAAGGGAAGGGGTTATATGTAAGATTGGATGTAACTGATTATTACAATGATACCCACCATTCTTGGTATTACATAAAATTAGAAGAAATGGATGACTTTGGATTTGATTGCTTTACATCTCCTATGCCAAGGGTTGTAAGAGAAATAAATAATATAGACATTGTTGTTTTTCCAAATCCTACTTCAGGCTATGTAAACATAGAAGTCAATAACATTAATGAAACCTCACATAAATTGAATTTTAGTATGTTTAATTCTATTGGAAATGTTTTATTATCTGATGAATTGAGAGTTAATAATGACATCAATAGTTTTTCCATAAATATCGAAAGATTTCCTAAAGGGCTGTACTTTTTGAAAATCTACGAAGGTATCGATCAATCCGAGGTTCAAACATTCACAATTATAAACCAATAAAGAAATGAGATTTTTTATTTTTTTTGGATTATTAGTTCCATTTGTTTTTATTTCCTGTAAACAGGATGACGGGTTTCTTTTATCGGAAGGCAACAAGCTAATTAGACATTTTGATAAGATGGATGGTTTTTATTTTGATCATACGTATTCATACGATCATTCGGGAAATATGACTATGTATAAGTTTGATATAAATGGAGAGAAGAGTATCATATTTGAGTATTTTTATGATGAGGAAAATAGGGTAAAAAAAGCACTTAGGAATGATTATCCACCGGATAGTAATCTTGGAAAAATTGAATATTTTTATGATCAATTGGGAAGGTTGAATGAGGTGGTTAGTTTCTATTCAAATGATTGGGGTGATTCTTTTAATCTTGCCAATAATTCAGTTAAGTATTATTATGATTCGGATGGAAATGTAGAAAGATTGGAGAGAATAATCAGGGATTTCGATAGTTCACAGTATTATAGTCCTTATGCTTTTTTTGATATCTTTTATAAATGGGAAAATGGTAACATAGTAAAAGAAGAATATTACAACAGTGAAGGGATAAGGGCTTTGACTATGAAGTATGAATACGATACTAAACCAAATTTCAGAAAGAATCTACCCCCTTATATCACCTGGCCATTATATCAGACGCAAAACAATATAGTTCGTAAGATATACATTGATCATCTCGGGCATTATGGGAGATTAGTTTGTACAGATTGTAGGTATAGATATAAGTATAACCGTAAGGGGTTTCCCGTAGAATACTTCAAAACTGCTAATAGTGATAGAGTTTTTACAATGACTTATGAGTGACTATTGGTGCTTTTTTCCCCTAAATCCCTTTTTGTATTTGAAACCGGATTAACCTTTTTTACCCCCCCACCATATCTAAATGAAAAAATCCTTTATTTTTCATTCCAGGTTTAAGCCACATGACAGATATTGAAAATTACGGTGGCAAAGGAAGAAAAATAGTGTGGTTTACCCTCTTCTTTTTGCTTTTCGTTGACCTTAATTTCTTTAAATACAGCTTGAACATTGTCCTTCCGTGGTCGTAAAATTATTTTTTAGCCTTCCAACTTGCTTTTATTCAATTTAAATAATGAGTCCGCTCCGAACCCCCTTTCTATTACAAATTGCTGCAATCCCCAACGAGTTGGGGATGAATTTTTCGCTCATTTTCATGACGAAAAGGGTTTTCAGAGTGGACTCAATAATTGTCATTCTATTGTTTACTAATATTTTTTAGAAAAATATTCATTCATATTATGTATATAAAAAATAAATGGCATATGTTTGAAAATGATTAATCTGCATTTAACTGGCAAACTACTACTTTTAATGAATAATTACCTCCAGTTCGTGTTATTGGTAGCTCTTCTAATTTTCCCACTTTGGATGGGCTGTTCGTCAGGCGGAGAACAGCATGCCGATGCATGCGAACAACATCCAGAAAGCCGCAGCTATATTGACGACTATATTGCTGAACTGAAAAGTGCAAATATCCGGGGTGAGAAAACAGTTACCTCAGACGAAAAAGTAGAAACCGTACAGATGAGCGGTGAAGAACTTGCGGAATCCTATACTATTTTATTGGATCTCAATATCGACCTGCCCAATCTCATCGGTCGCTACGGTTGCGATGCTACTTCCACCGACGAACAGAGGGTTGAAACTTTTTTTGCATTGGACGACAATCTCACCGTTCAGCATTTGCAATTGACTTATAGAGATGATGAGTTGATGTATCTTGAGGGTAGAAGGAAGGTTGGCAGCGTCCTTGCAGCCATTGACCAAAATATAAAATGGAATCTCCAATCCGGTCAGTTGACCGTCAAAGTGAACTACAAGAACCTCTTCGGTCGCGAGTATTTTTATGAGATTGACTTTATTGTGGAGAACTAAGCTTGTAAAATACGGGCGCAAAAGTTATTTACAGTAAAAACAAATTCGGATACTCATTGATACAATTGCTTATATATTCGCATTAATTTTAATAATTAATTCACTGAATATATTACCTTTACAGTTGAATTGCCGTATAAAACATGACTAACAGGTGAGGCTAATCCTTAAAAGTCGAATATTTTTTGGGCTGCTCGCTGTACTCCTTGTACTGTCGGGTGCAACTGCCTTTTTTTATCAAACAGACAAGACGGATGCCTTTATTCAAGCATGGGATGATTACATTCAGACTGCTAAAGAGGAACATAGTGAATCTGCTTTCGACTTCGATTCAGACCTTTTCCCCTCTTTAAATTCCTATTATCAACCCCAAATTATAAAAAAGAGCAATGATTACATCGCTTCATTCTCGAACCCTTGGGTAAGCTCATTTGCCGACAAAGATTCAGATGATGACATCAGGCTGAAAAGTAGGGGAGGAGTCCACTACTATGTGCAGGATTTCCTTCAAAACAATGATTCAAAGAATCAATACTCACAGTTAGTTGTTCCGGTTTTTTTTGAAAATGCGAAGGAACAAGCCATCTTCTTCAGTATGTTTTTCAGTGCTTTTGTGCAGACTGATTATAAGTTCGAAATTTCAAATGGTGAGCTTCAAATCAATCCGGATAGTACGGTAAGGTCTTCGTTATTTCAAGATATTCTGGCTTATGGCTGGTTGTTGTTTGTGTTGATAGCTATAATATTGGTAGTTATTAATATTTTCAGGCATCGCGAGACCATTCACCATAATCCACTTCAGATTTTAGGTCTTTTTGCTTTGGTTTTTGTTGTCCGTTTGTTGTGGAATGTACCCGCTGTTAGTGAAGTAATGGAGGGGATTCCGCTATTTGTTCGTGAGACCTATTTTTTGTTTATGAGCGGTAGTTTGGGGAAATTGACAATGGATATTTTGCTGTTTTGTGGCTTCAGTTTATTTCTGCTGAACCTTCCGATAGCTAAGTTTTTTTCCAGCCGAAACCCCGGGCTTAAAGCTATGCTTGCAGTAGGCTTATATCTTTCGGTAATATTATTTTTTACCATTTTTGGAAAAAGTGTCAGTCAACTTGTCTATTATTCCGATATCCAACTTGACCTCGAGGAGGTCTTTAACCTCGATATTTATAGCTTTATCCTGTTGACTGTGATCATGCTTTATTTGTTCTCAGTTTTTGTTCTTGGACTTAAAGCAGGAGAACTCATTTTCAAAATGGAGATTCCGCTTGCGAACAGGTTTATGGCAGCCGGTGCCGCCGCATTGCTTTCCTTCCCTGTTTTTCTTGCAGTTGGAGTTCCCTTACCTCCATTTCCCTTTTATCTGGGAGTTTTTATTTTTATCTTTCTTCTCGACATTTTTTCCGAAAAGAAAAAGCCGAGTTATCCATGGATGGTGTTGTGGTTACTGATTTTGTCAGGGTTTGGAGCCTCTATGCTTTTTAGCTTTTCACTGGATAAAGATATTCAACAGAGAACAGCGCTTTCACAAGTTTTTGAAGAGGATATGGGTGCGAAGCAAATGAACTTTAAGGCGGTGTACAAAAAAGTAAAAAAACTTCGAATGGATGGGGAGCGGAAGTATGACTACACTTTATACGAGGATGGGAAAAAGCTTTTTTCAAGCAATAGCCTATATCCTGAGTTTTTACCTGAATCATGGGATATTCAAACAGAGGGAAGTCTCCTTCGGCAAAACCGCAGGTCAGAGTGGATCAAATCCTGGTC
>SLKL01000166.1 GCA_007134625.1 Saprospiraceae bacterium | reverse complement strand
GATTTTAAAGCAAAAAACAAGGAATTGATACTCCCTCAGATTGGAGACGAGATCAGTATCTGATTTAATAGAAAATGGGAAAAGTAATTACAATTGCCAATCAAAAAGGTGGCGTGGGTAAAACTACAACAGCCATAAATCTTGCAGCAAGCCTTGCTGTTCTGGAATACCGTGTGTTGATCATAGATGCGGATCCACAGGGCAATGCTACATCCGGTGTGGGGTTTGAGCCTGACGAGGATTCGCTGACTATTTATGACTGCCTGCTCAATGAAGCTGAGCCTGCGGAGGCCATTCAAAAGACTGAGTTGGCTAATCTATCTATTTTGCCATCCTCTATTGATCTTGTGGGAGCTGAATTAGAACTCGCTTCCAAAATTCAGCGGGAGTTTTATCTGAAAAAAATAGTAGATGCCATCAGAGATGATTACGATTTTATTTTTATCGATTGTCTTCCTTCTCTTGGGCTTATCACTGTTAATGCATTAACAGCGGCTGACTCCGTGCTCATTCCTGTACAGTGTGAAATCTTCGCTCTCGAGGGTTTGCAAAAGCTGAAGAATACCATTAAGCTTGTAAAGAGTACTGTCAACCCCGGATTGGAAGTTGAGGGTATTGTTTTGAGTATGTTTGATCAGCGATTGAGATTGGCAAAAGTGGTAGTTGATGAGGTAAAAAGTCACTCCTCTGACCCCGTTTTTGAAACCATAATTCACAGAAATTCCCGAATAGGAGAAGCACCAAGTGCACATAAACCTGTTATTTTATACGATGCAGCCTGCAAGGGAACGTTTAATTTCCTGAATTTAGCAAAAGAGTTTATAGAAAAGAATTCCACTCCCGAAGAGGTTAAAGGGTAGTGAATCAAAATACAATTTTACCGCTATGGCAAAAATGAAGAAAAAAGAATTGGGTCTGGGCATACGTGCGCTTTTGTCCAATGTGGAGGAAAAAGATACCGATACCCGTCAGGAAATAGTCAGAGAACTTTCCAGCAATACGGCTATGATACCCGTAGATCAGATAGAAGAAAACCCTTTTCAGCCAAGAAAAGAATTCCACCCTACTGAGCTGAAGGAACTGACTGAGTCTATACAAATTCACGGGCTTATTCAGCCCATTACGGTCAGGAGAATGCACGATAAGGCTTTTCAGATTATCAGTGGTGAACGGCGATGGAGGGCATCAAAAAATGCAGGATTGACTGAGATTCCTGCCTATATCAGATTGGCTGATGATCAGGCTATGCTGGAAATGGCTCTGATCGAAAACATACAGAGAAAGGACCTTAATCCCATGGAAATTGCTTTTAGCCTCAGCCGACTTTTGGAAGAATGCCAACTCACACACGAAGGTCTTTCTGAGAGGGTTAGTAAAAGCAGAAGTTCGGTGACCAACTATCTGAGATTATTAAAACTACCGCCAAAAGTTCAGGAGTCTGTAAAAAATGAGGTCATTAGCATGGGGCATGCACGTGCGTTAGCCGGTGTTGAAGACAGCCTTTTACAAATGGAGCTATTGGAATTGATTGAGAAAAATGGCTGGTCCGTAAGAACTACTGAGGAAACCATCAAGCGACTTAGTCAGCCTACAGATAAAAGTAAAGCATCAGCTGAAAAAGACTCCCGAATTCCTTCTAAGGAAATGAAGGTTTTGGAAGATAAATTGCTGCAGAAATTTGGCGCCAAAACGCAAATTAAAGAAAAGAAATCCGGTGAGGGAGAAATCGTTATCCGCTTCGAAGACCGTGAACACCTCAATCAGTTACTGGAGTATTTTGAAATTATATGATCGGGCAGACAGTAAAAATCACCCTTTTTGCAAGTATGTTGGTGCTGCTCTTCAGCTCAACGAGCTACTCTATTAATCTGAAACAGCATTGGGATATCCATTCTCAGGATACTACTGATCGGATTGAGCTTCGAGCACCTGAATCGGATTTCAAAATGGCATTACTTGACGATCTGATCATCAACAGACAAAGAGAGCGGAATCCACGAACAGCCGTGATTCTATCTTTGGCGCTTCCCGGAGCGGGTCAGACCTACAATGGCGATTATCTCAAAACGGGTGTGATTTATGGGATTTTTGGTTCGCTGTTTTATGCCATGGATTTTAATCGCAATCAATTCAACAGATTCAATACCGCATACGAACAGCGCTTAAATGACGAACCGGATGAATTCATCGGTTTAATTCCTTCAGCAAGGGGAATCAGGAATTTTCGCGACAGGTACAGAAAAGACCTCGAATTGACCTACATAGGTATTGGCGCTGTCTATTTATTTAATGTCATTGACGCCTTCGTTTCTGCCCACCTGACCACTTTTGATGTTAGTGATGATTTGAGTTTCAGGGTAGAACCTTCTATTCAGACAGTTTTTCCGGGTAGTACAGTGGGAATTGGTCTTGTTATGAATTTTTAAACCCTAAATCAAAAAAGGGGGAATCTATAGTGTATCGAATAAAAGAAGATGAAATATCCGAAACCACTTCCACTTGAAAATTCATTATCTAGCCACACATCAAGTATTATCAGCTCTTCATGAGAATAGTCATTGGAGATTCGGCCCGACCCTAAGCCAATCGAAAAACTAAAATTCCGTAGGCTTTGATTGAAATCAAATTCAAATTCTACGCCCCAACCACGCATTTTTGAATCCATATGACCTTCTACGGTTTCAATAAAATTTCCACCAGCTCTAATAATATTGGCACTTCGGTAAGCCCTCAACCTTCTTTCATTATAAAATATTCCGAAATAGCCCCGAAAATTTTTAATACTACTTACTTTCAACTGAATAGACGGTCTTACCCTAAATCCGCTTGCATCATTAAAATCATCACGCCAGATTGAAAATATGTAAGTAGTTTCCAGACGTAGGGATAGCGGTTTGTATATTCGAATCCTTTGGCTTAATTGTAAGCCTGTATATCTATTGAGCAATGCAGAAGGGGTAAGTCCAAGTTGATAATTACTTAAGCTAAAATCGGTATACTCCGAATTCAAGGAAAAATCTATACTTTCCTGACCCTTGGAATTAAAGAAAAATATCAGGGCAATAAGGATTAGAAATAAGGTTTTTCCGCTCATTGAAGTTTAAATTCGCTTATTAATCTGATACTACTTTCATCACTTATATCATACTGCAGTAATCGATCACTTGCAACGACAATCAGTAAATTTCCTCTGACCAATGCATCAAAAGCTGAAAAACCATCGAATAATTGCTCGAACTCAGGTCGCTCCGGATTGCTAAGATCAAAAACATACAAACCATCAAGTGCGTCACAAACGAATAGCTTTTCCTCGCCCAAAGCAAGTCCCTTCGGATTGGAAAGACCATAAGTAGATAAGTGATCAACATTGTTGAAATCCGAGATGTCATACACCCTTAATTCATCAATTCCAAATCGCCATCCACATTGAACAAGGTCTGTTGAAAGCGTAACATATGCCAAATTACCCTTTGCAACAATAGGGTCATGGAAACATTGCGTATTGTCGAAGGGTTGGAAGTAATCCTCGCTGCCCTCTCTTATCGGTATTCCCTTTTCATCCAGGCTATAGATAAACATGCTTGCTGCCGAACCGATAAGTAACAGGCCCTCATGGTGATAAATTGACTCTATGTCAAAACCTACTTCTTGTTTATTCAATAAAACGGGTTGGGAAGCATCGGAAACATCATAGGTAGAGATACTTGTTTCATTCACCAGGTAGAGATTTGCTCCTATGGTCAACATGGTAGAATAAGACCCGACCTGACTGTCTGTTTGATTACTTTCGGTCGATACACTATCTTCAGGATAACATCCGTAAAAGAAAGCCAGTATGCAAATCGAAGCTGCGAGTAAGGATATTGTTTTCATCGTTCTTAATTTGTTCTGCATTTGGGATTGATTAATAAAGCTTCTTCCCAACCATTAAAAATTCCATTTCTTTCATTGACACACACAAACCATCCACTGTAGTTTTTTGGATAAAAGTCACTGATTCCATCCGGTTCATATACGTCTCTCAAGTGGTCAATCACTCTTATGTTTTCAATATCAGAGATATCAATTAGTATCAAATGTTTTCCGTTATCAGCGTACAATATCTGATCAATGATAATGAGTTCCTGATTGCCCGGAATATTAAAAAACCTAATGTTTTGAGGATCGTTTGGAATTCTGTTGTCGATTAGGTGTATGCCTTTTCGTATTTCATTGATAAAAAGAAAATCACCGAGTGCTACAATTTTCCCTAAGTTTTCAAACTCTCGTGGAGGCTGACTCTCAATATGAGAAAAGTCATCATAAGAAATGAATACCGGACGAAGTCCATTAGTCTCCATATCCTTATCACCGCAGGAGGTAAAGAAAAAAGAAAAGATCAGGATAAAAAATATTGGATAATAGATTTTCATCAGTTGGGCAAATTAACTTTTCTGATTAGGAAAACGCTTAAGATAGTAAGATGTGCCCATTTGACTTCTTTTTTTAAAAAAACATAAAAAAATGATATTACAATGGTCTAAATTTTCTGAGGATATTAACCCTCCAAAAGATAATACACATGGGTAACCCAATTATCAGCATTGGAATCATCAGCCGGACCTGAAATATACTTTTCTATTGCAGGACTTTGCAGGCTTTTTCCTAAACCCTCAAGATGGTCGTGCAATGCTCCGTGTACCCTGTCAAGCTGATCATAATTCCCCTCATGGACTATTCTAAAAGCAGGACCACTAAATTCCCATTTGGTCAATTCATTGTCGGCTAAGGATGGAGCTTCCCCTTCAAAAGCCACTGTCACCCCAATTTCAGCTTCCATATTAACCTCATCCCAAATGAAATACAGTGCAGAAGGTATTCCCGATTCCTCTACTCCACTTCCTTCAAGAGTTGTGTATATTTGATCATAAGTTGATGTAAAAAAGTTTTCCATTTCCGAAAAAGGAACCCGTTTTTTTACACCTAAAAAAGTAGTAACGAGAAAGTGAATTTCCTCGACATTAAGATTACTTCCTCCCAAAGAGAACTGACCTTCTAGTTTTGATTTTGCGGCCTCAAGACCCTCCCGATAATCAGCGCCAATAGCCTTTTTCATTACCGAAAAAAGATTCAGGATATTCATAGGGTAGGGCATTTCTCCCTCCATGTACCATATTAATTTTGTTCCACCCTCCGTTTCTTCAAAGCGGTATTGTGTGAAACTTTCTGATTCAAAGGGCTCTGCAAAAATCAAATCAATATCTACTCGATCCTCATCCATATCTACAATCTCCATACTTCCCTTACCTGCCTCTTTATTTCCTTCCCATTCGTATTTACTGCCAACCGATTTCCCATCTCCGCTAATCGTAGTTACCATTTCAGGATCTCTGTCTTGCCAGGGACTCCATTCATGAAAATTATTGAAGTCTGAAATATAATCATATACCATGCTTTTAGGAGCATTAATCACAATGGATTCCTCCACTGTGTAGCCTTTAGATACAAATAAAGGGACAACCAGAATCAACATGATTATACCCAAAATACCAACTCCCAGAATCTTTAATAATTTCTTCATGCTTTAGTAATTTAAGAGAAAGCAAAATATTAAAGCAAAAATACATAAAGTTATTGACATAATTCTGACTATGATTGGGAGTGTATGACAAAATGCAGGTTCATGTTTTTTTAACATTAAGAAAATAAGGATTATTGAGAAGATTAAGATTACTGACTGTTGACCTTTGACTGTTGACCTTTGACTGTTGATAATTGACCGTTGACATTTAGGTATTTACACATTATCAATTTACCATTATCTTATCCATTAAAAAAAATCCCCACTTCCCACTTTTACCCTTAGCGAAAGTCGAAGGGTCCTTCTTCCCACTTCCATCTTCCTACTCCCTACTTTTACCCTGAGCGAAGCCGAAGGGTCCCTCTTCCTACCTCCATATGACTTTCCAGCATTTTGTCCTCCACCGGACTTTATGGCAAAAAAAAGGAATCAAATTACCGAAATTTAACCAATCTTACGATC
>SLKL01000014.1 GCA_007134625.1 Saprospiraceae bacterium | reverse complement strand
AATTATCATATGCCTTCTTTTTTATTTTTGAGTGTTTGGATTGGGTTTGTTTTTGTAGGGCGAGATTAGGTTCAAGGTTTGAGGGTCAAGATACGAGATGCAAGGTACGAGATACGAGATACGAGGTTCAAGGTACGAGGGTCAAGGTATGAGATAGATAATACATTAAAGATCAATAAAAAGAATTTAAAAGATGAGTCCACTCCATTAAGAAGGATGTATTCTTTTTGAAAAAAATTCTTAAATTTGTTTTATGAGGTCTGCGTTAAAGATTTTTCTGATTTCTACATTTTTCTTTCTTCCTTCAATGCTTTTTGCCGGAGATGATACTCCGCTTGTGGTTGCCGGAAACACCATTATTGCTGACATAGCAAAGCAATTAGCAGGTGATAAAGCAAACATTGTCAGTCTTGTTCCCATAGGTATGGACCCTCATAATTTTGATCCGAGCCCTGCAGACATACGCCTGACCTCGGAAGCAGACCTTATTCTGGTAAATGGAATGAATCTGGAAAACTGGATGGTCAATCTCATCAGAAAAACGGGTAGTCCTGCAAAAATAGATACCGTTACGAAGGGGATTCAACCCATTTTTACCGGTCGTTTTTCTGTGCAGGTGGACCCTCATGCATGGCTGGACCCTGTTCTGGGAAAAACTTATGCCCGTAATATTGCAAATTCATTGTCTGATTTACTCCCCAATCATGAAGAAACTATCCAATTCAACCTAATGGTTTTTTTAGATCTGCTGGAGGAGGTCCATCAATACAGTGAGGAAAAACTACAGGAAATACCGGAAAACAGGAGATTACTCATTACCTCCCATGATGCTTTCAGATACTTCGGTGAGCGCTATGACATTCCCGTAAAATCTGTGCTTGCGAGTTCTCCCGATGCAGAACTGACGGTAAAAGATATGATAGAGTTAACGGAGATGATTAAAACCTCGGATGTCAGGGCAATTTTCCCAGAGAGCACTATCAACCCAAAATTAGTTAATCAAATTGCAAGAGATAACAAGCTGATCGTTGGTGGTAAGCTTTACACAGATTCACTTTCTGACCCGGAAAAGGGAGCGGGAAATTATATTCAAATGTTGTATCACAATGTCAACACTATTGTTGCTGCTTTTTCAGGTGAAAAACCAAAAGCTGAATACAGTATCTGGAAATCCGATTTTGGTGACACCTTAATGAGTTTGGGGATACTTGTTTTCCTTGCCGCCTGCTTTTTATGGATGTGGTTTAATGTAAAAACACAGCATGGAGGATAAGAGAACCATTGAAATCAAGGGACTGTCGGTTAATTATGGAAAAAGGAGAATCCTGACCAATATTTATCTGGATATTTATCCCGGAAAAATTTACGGTCTTGTTGGTCCTAACGGGGCCGGAAAATCTACCCTTTTTAATGCAATCCTCAAACTGACAGACAGTATTTCTGGGGAGATCAAAATTTTTAATCAGCCACTCAATAGGGTAAGAACAAGAATTGCCTATATACCGCAAAAAGATGATATTGACTGGTCCTTCCCAACCACTGTGAAAGAAGTAGTTTTACAAGGAAGGTATCCGCATAAGCGAGTAGGGTCACTTTTGAATAAGGAAGATTACAGAATTGCAGCAGAAGCCATGAAAAACCTCAATATTGAGCAGTTGGCTAAACGGCAAATATCCAAATTGAGCGGTGGGCAGCAACAGCGAGTCTTTATAGCAAGGGCACTATGTCAAGAGGCAGATTTGTTTTTGCTGGATGAACCCTTTGCCGGAGTGGATCACTTGTCTGAGGTTTCAATTATTTCTGTATTAAAAACTTTGAAAGAGAAGGGAAAGACCATACTTGTCGTCCACCACGATTTGTCAACGGTAAAGAATTATTTCGATAACCTGATTTTGCTAAACCAAAGATTGATTGCAGAAGGTCCTGTAGAAGAGACTTTTACAATAGACAACCTTCAACAAGCTTTCGGCCCGCAATTAACTGTTTTTCAAAAAGCAGGATTGGGGTAGGTTAAGGGTTATCATAGGTCTATTTATAAGCTTGATTTGAAGAATATCCTGACATGAATTCAGGTCAATTAAGTAGCAACTGGGGACGGACCAGAACTTTTATAAGAAATAGCAAACAATCCTAAAATAGTAAGCAATCCATTCACTGCAAGAATAAGAAAACCAAACTGGAAGCCGGCAAAAAGCTGCTCGCTGTAAGTATCCAGGAAAAACGAAATAATAGGGGCTGACAAACAAATCCATATCACCCATTTATCCCTGATTTTTCTCTTGGAAAAAAGACCAAAAGTAAATAAACCAAGTAAGGGACCATAAGTATAACCAGCAGCCTTAAACAAACCATTGATTACAGCATCGCCTTCCAATGCATTGAAAAACAATATCATCGCCATCAAAATCACCGAGAACATCACGTGTACTGCAAACCTTTTTCTTTTTATATCCACACCATTGTCCTCAGCCTTGAAACCAAGAAAATCTACGCAAAATGCAGTAGTCAATGCTGTAAGCCCGGAATCTGCAGAGGAATAAGCTGAGGCGATAAGACCTATTACAAACATCACCCCTACTGCCGCAGGAAGGTACCCCAAAGCAAGCATAGGGTATAATTCATCGCTACGGTCCGGTACAGCAACACCGATCTCAGCAGCATAGATAAACAACATAGCTCCTAGGGTCAGAAAAAGTAAATTCGCAAAAATCAAAATAATACTAAAAGTGTAAACATTTTTTCGAGCATCTCCCAAAGATCTGCAAGTCAGGTTTTTCTGCATCATATCCTGATCCAATCCTGTCATCACTATAGTAATTAATGCACCGCTTAAAAACTGTTTGAAAAAGTTATTGGGATCAGCCCAGCCACCCTCAAAAAAGAAGGTCTTGCTGTAACCGCTATCTCTTATCACACCAATCATCTCTGAAGCATTCATGCTAAGTTCGCTCATGATGAAATAAACGGTCATAATAACCGCGGCAAGCATACAAAACGTTTGCAGCGTATCGGTGTAAACGATGGTCTTTATCCCACCCCTGAATGTATAGACCCATATCAATAATATGGTAATCACCACAGTAGCTAGAAAAGAAATCCCAAAAGGTCCGAGGACAAACTGATATAAAACAATAGCCACCAGAAACAGTCGAAAGGATGACCCAATTGTACGTGAAAGTAAGAAATAAGCTGAACCGGTTTTATATGAGACCGGACCAAATCGCTGTCCCAGATAACCATAGATGGTTGTTAATTGCAGTCGATAATATAATGGCAATAGTACCTGAGCAATAACGACGTATCCCAGCAAGTAACCAAATACCAGCTGCATATAAGAAAAAGCCTGATTAAGTCCGTCACCTCCAACTACTCCGGGAATTGAGATAAATGTTACACCGGATAGCGATGCACCTATCATTCCAAATGCCACTACAAACCACGGTGAATTTCGGTTGGCGAGAAAGAAGGTGGCATTATCTGACTTTTTTCCTGTAAACCAGGAAATGATCAATAAAAGCAAAAAATAGAAACCAATGATTCCCAGTATGAGAACCGGACTCAAGCTTGAGCTCATGAATATATTCTAAAGTAGTTTAGGCATTTTGATACTCTCGGGCATCAATGATATTTCTCAGTATTCGACTTATTTACCAATTTCAAAATACTTGTGGGGGTAGAACAAAAAACAGCCTCCCTGCCTCTAATTGCAATTGGATATTTAATCAGCTTGGGATTGTTTTTTATTACATTTAACCATCCTTCCTGGTCAAAATCCTTTCCCCTGATATTGGACTGATAATACTCTTTTGATTTATCCAAAAGCTCTTTAGGGTCCATACCAAGTGCTTCAATAATACCTCTCCAGCCGGTTACAGTAGGAGGTGCTTTGTCGTACGAATAGAGAATAACATTGTGGCTGAGCGAACGAGCATATGCTGCAGTCATTTTCCCACTACTCGACTCCGGGTCATAGTAAAGAATAATCTCTCTTGAATGTGATTTCATTTTCTGCTAATTTATGGTTAAAGTTTAATCCTGTAATTTTTCTCCAAAACAAAGATCGCCCGCATCCCCCAGACCGGGCACAATATACGACCGTGCAGTCAATTCTTCATCAACGGCACATGTCCAAATGTCTATTCTCGGGTATAGTCGGCTGAGGTATTTAATCCCGTCCGTAGAGGAAATAACGGTAGCCATATAAATCTTCCTCGGCTTTCCATAGCTTTCAAAAGACTTAATAGCCTTGTGAATAGATGCACCTGTTGCCAGCATTGCATCGCAAAGAATCAACACACTATCTTCCAGAGGCGGACAGGTCAGGTATTGCAAATCTATTTCAAAAGTACCGTCCTTATGATGTTTTCGGTAGGCAGAAACAAATGCATTGTCAGCCTCATCAAATACATCGAGGAATCCTTGATGAAAAGGAAGCCCTGCTCGCAAAATGGAAGCAATCACTACCCTATCCTCAAGTACATTACACTCGGCAACTCCCAGAGGAGTTTCTGTTTCTTTCTTTTTATATTTGAGTGTTTTACTAATTTCATAAGCAAGTAATTGCCCGCACCGCTTTACATTCTCCCTAAAGCGCATTCTATCGCCTTGAATCTCAGCATCACGAAGTTGTGACACATAGTGGTTGATAATTGAATTACTTTTTGAAAAATCTTTTAACATGGAGATTTAGGATTTATCGTTTTTTGCAAAATCACTCAAATCTGATGGAAAACTGCTCCAGGCAGACCAACCATCTAAATCAGATAGTGAGCTATTGTGCCAAAGATATAAAAAATTTCCATTTACAGCTTTTAAGTTCTCAATCATTTTTTTTGCTTGTTCTAAAGCTCTGTCTGGTGATAGTCTCATATACTTTTTTAAACTTACATCCATCAGGCAAAAGGGCTGAACTTTCAATTTAGTTGGCACCTCATTTTCAATATCATACCAGAAAAAAGGAAGTGAAGTTCCCGCCCTGAATCCTATATGATCGTGAAAAGCCATGGAATAATCCTCTTCTATTCCAACTGCCAATAGATTATAATAAGTTGTGGGAATATCAAGAGCGAGATAATGCTGTCGGGACTGCTTAATCTGACAACCACTAAATTTTTCCAATTGCTTTTTTTCCTGAAAAAGCCGATCTAAATTCAGATTACTCCCAAGTGAAGGATGAAGACCCGGTTTAATAAGGTCTCCATATTTTGAAAAGAAATCGTGATGGTTCTTTAAAAATTGAAAACCTGTTCTATCCTCCTGAAAATCCCCTGATGAGGGACAAAGTATAAAAGTCTTTAATGGAGTAACTTCGCTATTCGTTAATTCAATTAATTTCCCTAATTGATCAAAAGGATCCTCTCCACCTGAAAAAAGCCAATTCCACCTGAGTGCAAATTCTTTTATTTTTAAAAAAAACAGGTCTCGTGATAGCCCGGCGAGATTACGTAGTAAACCCTTGCCCTTAAAAGCAAAAAGCAGATCAACATCACAAGTGAGTTCCCATTGAAAATCTTTTTCTTGCACTTTAAGATCAGGCATTACCTTTTTCAAAACCTCTAAAAACGAATTCTGCCAGAAATCAACTATAGGAAAATCAATTAAACCGGATTGATACAGTACTGATTCTTTTGCTGAAAAACGATTTTGAGGACCACTTACTACATCTCTATTGTACTCCTCCATCCTACTCAGGAAAAAGAAAACATGACCGGGCATATCAAAAGTGCAGGTGTAAGATTCTCTATTTTTTTCCCATATACCTTTATCAATTTGACTAAACCGCGGATCAATAGTGCTACCTAAAAATCCCTTTTCTAAAAAATGACCGGGAGTTATCCGGATACAAGCCTGAGTTGAAATTTTTTCTGAATATACTAAGAAAGCATTTGGTAATTCAGCGGGAGAATCACTGATTTTCCACTTAATTTCAGTAAGTTTCCCTGTCAGAAAATCAAGGACATATTTTAGTCTTTGGTGATACTTTTTTTCAGCAAATACCCGTAATTCCTTCATACTGTAAAGTTAATTCAATTTTTT
>SLKL01000331.1 GCA_007134625.1 Saprospiraceae bacterium | reverse complement strand
GCAGTTTTTACCCCTTCCGATTTTGCTTTTCCATCGGATGGTATAAAGGCTCAGACGACTCCCAATACAGAAATGACTCTTCTGGCGGATTGCGATATGGGATTACTCAATGAGCTACATAATTATGGAAGTGTTCGGAATCTCAAGGACAGAAGATTAGACCTTTATAATTTGAATCTTTTGGATAAAAAACCAATTTGAGTTCACCTGGGCTAGATAAAGAAAATAGATAGGCTATTATATAAACTATTATGGCTTCAAATTATACTTGTGCTGGAAACCTACAGGACTTTATATACCCTATCTCGTCTTTTGGATGAGACCTTGCCCGCTTGGCTTCTGGAGTTTTAATCAAGATAGATTAGAACACATCACTTCTCACTAAAAATCTGAGAGGTCTTAAAGTACCTGTCAGGTTGTTCTGGTTGGTTGAGCATTTCGAATGCTCAATAACCTCCTGTCGAACCAAGCATGCCGAAACAAGTTTTCACTACCCAAAACTGAATATTTTGATCTATCTCACAATTTTATCGATTTTCTAGCAATCATTAAATCCTACACGTAATATTTAACTTCCACATTATTTTAGATCAGAGCCAATAGATAAACAATCTGAAAACATTACACTTTCCACCTTCAACTTTCAACTGCATTTCAACTTTCAACTGCATTTCCACTTTCAACTGCATTTCCACTTTCAACAACATTGCCCTAATTCTCACCCCCTCACTCACAATAACCCTCACCAATTAAACCTATAAACTTATCAACCACAGAAACCAGTATATTCCTATATTTGCAAAAAAATACAATCATGCTCAATTGGAATTCAAAAGAAATGGTTCGCGTCTTTGAACGTGCTATTGATGATTATCACATTACTGACTCTGTTGATTTTATCCCTCAAAATCCTTTCCGGGGTGAGGAAGTAAAATCCGTGTTATATGACAAATGCATGATCGATACCATTCAGTGGCATCTTGAGGACATTATCAGAGATCCAAATATTGATGATGCCTATGGGATGGAAATAAAGCGTAGAATTGACAGGTCTAACCAAGTGAGAACAGAAACGGTTGAAAAAATCGACGATGCCCTTTTGAAAGAAATAAGCCCAAAGGAGTTTTTGCCGGAAGCCAGACTGAATACAGAAAGTCCGGGCTGGGCTATAGATCGCCTATCAATACTGTGCCTGAAGATTTTTCACATGAATGTAGAAGCCAATAGGGCAGATGCTGATAATCAGCACAAAACACAATGTCTCAATAAGCTTCACGTCCTCAAGGAACAACAAAAAGACCTTTGTCTGGCAGTTGACCAACTTATTGATGACATCCGAAAAGGCAAGCGAATAGCCAGGGTATATCATCAAATGAAAATGTACAATGACGAGAGTCTTAATCCGGTTCTCTATGGGAAAAAGAGCTAATATTTAGCTAATGTTGTAAGTAACGGTATCCCTTATTTTATAATGAAAAAAAGAAAAAAAATACTGGTGATGAGATTCTCGGCACTGGGAGATGTCGCTATGGTGTCACCGGTGATCCACTCATATTTAGAAATGCATAGTGATCTGGAAATTGTATTTTTATCCAAACCTTTTCATCAGCCATTGTTCAGGGAACAGGACAGATTTACTTTTTGGGCGGCAGATGTAAAAAAGGAATACAAGGGTTTGCCGGGGCTTTTACGACTTTTTTCAGTATTAAAAAAAGAGAAATTCGATGCAGTAATAGATTTACACTCCTCTTTGAGGTCTCGCATTATAAGTGCATTATTTTATTTAACGGGACATAAGGTGTATCGAATTGACAAGGGGAGGGCTGAGAAAAAGCAACTTATGCAAAAGGGTGCTCAACATTCCAAGCCTTTGATGCATAGTATAGAAAGGTATATAGAGGTTTTTGAATCCGCCGGAATATCAGGAGTTTCAATGGATAATATGAAGCTCCCTGAACTCGGAAAGTCATCGGCAAACACGAACGAACTTTTAGCGAAAAAAAATCAAAAGTGGATAGGAATAGCCCCATTTGCAGCCCATACTTCCAAAGAGTGGGATATAGAAAAAATGGCTGATCTGGCAGAAGTTTTAAGATCAAGAGGTTTTACTTTACTGTGGTTTGGTGCAGGTAATAGGGAAATTGAAATCCTTTCAAAAAGACTTTTTGAGTCTGCCTCTGATATTCTAATAGCCGGAAATTTCACTTTGGAAGAAGAGCTCTATATTATGCAGCACCTCGATCTTATGCTGACTATGGATTCCGCCAATATGCACATGGCTTCCATTTGCGGAACAAAAGTCGTTTCCATATGGGGCCCTACTCATCCTTTTGCCGGTTTTGGTCCAATTAATAATGAAGAGGGAATAGTACAGGCAGATCTGAACTGCAGACCCTGTACCATTTACGGCAAATTAAAAACAACTGCAGACAAAAAGTGTGCTGAAGAAAGCATGGAAAAAATAAATGTGGATCTGGTGCTGGGAAAGATACTTCAACTACTTTCATAAAAAATGAGTGATAAGTCATTCATTAAGCCTTGAAATCTGTTTTTATGAATGAAAAATCATTCGTTATTGTTTTTTCGTAAAATATTTTGTATTTTTGTATGATTAATCATTCGTTAAACTAAAAATGAGATTTTATGAATGAAAAATCATTCACTAATTGGAATTCACTTAGTGATAAAGAAATATCCAGATACATCGGATCCTTCATTAAACATCATAGGGTGCTGCAAAACAAGTCGCAGGATGACTTGGCTACTGCAGCAGGTATTAGTCGTTCTACATTGAGTTTATTAGAAAGGGGTGAAAATGTTACACTTATTTCTTTGATACAAGTATTGAGGGTTTTGGACAAGTTATCGGTGCTTAGTATATTTCAGCTTAGAGAGATAATCAGCCCTTTAGCCTTGGCCAAGTTACAAAAGAAAACCCGTAAAAGGGTAAGAAGAAAATCAGGAACAAAAGAAAGCAAAGAAGAAGTTAACTGGTAAGTTATGGAGGTGGCAGAAATCAAAATATGGAACAATCTGGTTGGTGCTATTGCATGGGATGCAGATGCAGGATACGCTACCTTTGAGTATGATCCTAATTTTAAGCGATTAGGCTGGGATTTAGCACCTTTCCAAATGCCCGTTTCAGATAGTAGAAATCTATATTTTTTTCCGGAGCTCAGAAATAGCAAAACTCAGAAACTCAATGCCTTTAAAGGTTTGCCTGGGTTGTTGGCTGACTCCTTACCGGATAACTATGGAAATCAACTGATAAATCTTTGGTTGGCACAACAAGGTCGGACTCAGAATAGTCTGAACCCGGTTGAATTACTCTGTTTTATAGGGAGTAGAGGAATGGGGGCACTGGAATTTGAGCCAGTATTAATAAGAAGAGAAAATCAAGCTTTTTCTTTAGAAATAGGCAGTTTAGTTGAAGCAACTCAAAAATTACTAAATCAAAGAGAAGAGTTTACAACTAATTTTGATGAAAATGAAGGTCGTGCAATTTTAGAGATATTAAAAATAGGGACATCAGCAGGTGGTGCAAGACCAAAAGCTGTGATTGCATGGAACGAAAAAACCGGAGCTGTTAAATCCGGGCAAACAGCCGCACCGGCAGGATTTGAACATTGGCTCATTAAGTTTGATGGTGTAAGTGATATACAATTAGGTGGTAGTCACGGTTATGGCAGGGTTGAGATGGCATATTACAATATGGCAAGAGCTTGTGGGATACAAATCATGCCTTCCCGACTATTGGAAGAAAATGAGAGAGCACACTTTATGACCAAGCGCTTTGATCGTAACTCCGGGCAGGTGAAGCATCACGTACAGACTTTCTGTGCCTTAAAGCATTATGATTATAATTTGGTTGAAAGCTTTAGCTATGAGCAACTTTTTCAAACCATGCGGGAATTGAAGCTCACTTATGCAGATGCCGAGCAGATGTTCAGGAGAATGGTGTTCAACGTTATTTCCAGAAATTGTGACGACCACACTAAAAACTTTTCTTTCCTTCTGAAACAAGGTGGTAGTTGGGAATTGGCTCCGGCTTATGATTTATGCCATGCTTACCGTCCTGATAGCAAATGGGTAAGTCAGCACGCATTGAGTATTAATGGGAAGAGATCAGATTTCACCAAAAAAGACCTAATGAGTATTGGTGAATCAATTGGTTGTAAAAAATCATCGCAGTTAATTGACGAAATTAATGATATAGTTAATCAATGGAGTGTTTTTGCCAATCAGGTGAATGTAAAACCAAAACTAAGAGATGCGATATCTAAAACTATTTTGAATCTGAAAAATTAGGAAATACAATAAGGAGCTCCTACTTCAAAATAGTAATATCCCCTTCAAGGATTTTTTTCTGAGGTTCTTCACAGACGAAAAATTCAATTTCTGCTATCCATGCGAATACGGCAGGGTCCATAGCTCGACCATCAAAAATACCATCCCAACCAAATTCGGTTAATTCGGATTCGAATACTTTATTTCCCCATCGGTCAAATACCTGAAGTTTATAACTAAGTATTTCAATTTCGTCAGGAAACTCCGGTCTGAAGATATCATTTATTCCGTCCTGATTGGGACTAAAGGCATTTGGGAAATACATAGGTAATTCACCGAATTCAAAAGGAGACTTCTCAAGAGCAACTTCTCCCTCCAACCTTTCACAAATATTTTCAATGACAAAGGGATATTCCCCCCCTTCATCAAAGATTCGTATAGGTTGAGTGGAACCGTCAGCCCATTCAATATCAGCAAAATTTTCAAAAATTGATAAATCAACATCAAGGCTTCCATCCGCACAAATCAGTGTATCCAGAAATTCCGGTAAAGGAGGTAATTGCGGAATGAAAAACACTTCTATCTCGCTGCTGTCATCACATCCTTCATTGGAAAGACCAATTACTGTGTAAGTGCCTGACTCCGTTACACTTATTGCATTTCCTGTCTCCCCGGTGGACCAGGTGTATTCTTCAATGGTGATTCCTTTGGTTTCAATGACGTTCAATAGGACTTCCTCACCATCGCAGGCAAGACTATCTCCAAGGAGTCTGACTTCCGGACTTACAGGGAAAGTGATAAAAGCACGATCAAAAAATGAACAACCACCAATAGTGTATTCTACTTGATAATCTCCGGGTTCGTCTGCAATAATGGAAAGCTCAGTTGAGCCGGTATTCCATCGGATATCTTCAGCACGCGGGTCGAGATTCAAATCCAGAAAGGACTGATCGCAGGCTATACTATCCCTTATTGTCACCGTCGGGGTAGAATTGATGACGGTAAAAGTATCCCGGTAAATACAGTTTTCAAATCTCGTAATCGCAATATAGATTCCTGCTTCAATAGCGGTTATACTTTGAGTGGTTTCGCCGGTATTCCATTCGTACTCGGCATCGGGTTCGTCTAATTGAGCACTTAGTTCTACAGGGATTCCATCACAGATCTCAAAAGTATCAATAAGGCTTTCTGTCGGTGCCAGAACTTCAACGGTTATGGTTATGGAATCCGGTTCAAGACAATTGTTTCTTGATAGTGCAAGGAGCTTTACTTCATAAGTCCCCTGCTCTTCAAAAGTATGCGTCGGACTTCTCTGCCTGCTACTGTCGCCATCGTTAAAGTCCCAGACAAAATCTATAGTACCTGTACTGAAATTTCTGAAATCTACTGTTAAAGGTGCGCAACCGATGTCCGGTACTACATCAGCTCGTGCTATGATTTCATCTAACTCAAAATCGTATTTCACCACTCCTAAATTACAATTACCTGAGGGGTTGTTAGGACTTACTACGTCAGGGGTGGTTGGAAAAGAGTTAACACCTCCACAACCTGCACAGACTGCCTGATATATAGTACCATCCCTACTGAATCGACTCGTTCCACCATCTACATGTTCAGCACCCCATCCGTTAATAGTTGCTACCCCACCAAAATAAGTTGCATAAATCAGGTCAGTGGCATCTTCCTCCAATACAAAGAAGTAAAAATCATTACCATCCGTAGTTTGTTGGAACGCATCAGGACTTACTGGAAGTCCTACAGTGG
>SLKL01000133.1 GCA_007134625.1 Saprospiraceae bacterium | reverse complement strand
CTTTTAGGTGAACGATTTACCGGTACTTATGACGGTAACAACCATGAAATCTCCGGCCTGGTTATCAATCGCACAGACAACCATCCAAGCGGTTTGTTTGGCTGCACTGAGGAGGCCAGATTATTGCGAATTAAGCTTATAGAATTAGCTGTGTCATCAGGTGAATTTAGTGGTGGATTAATAGGCTATAACTTTGTAGGTGATTTCAACACTGTCATTCAGGAAGCATCAGTCTCAGGAGAATTATCTTTGGGCGAAAATAGCGGCGGTTTAATTGGAAGAGGTCATTGGGTAAATATTATTGATTGTAGTGTAGAGGCAAACATAAGCGGTAATGCGAGAATAGGGGGCCTGGTAGGCCAACTTACTAGTGGAGAGCTAATTAACAGTTCATTTAGTGGTTCAATTCAGGCCGGTTTATTTTCAGGTGGAGCAGTAGGAAGGGTTCAGGCCGGAATTATAGATGGAGTAACGGTAAACGCAAACATTACTGCAACCAATCATTTTGGTGGAGTAGTTGGTAGTGCAATTGAAACCAACATCAGCGCTTCCTCTTTCTCTGGAGAGTTAATTTCAACAAATGTCTTTGCAAGTATAGGAGGTATTGTAGAATCAATGAATTCTGGCACAATAAGCAGCTGTACCACTGAGGGATATATAGAAGGTATAAATTTAATTGGTGGAATAGTTGCCAATCTTAATAACTCTTTATTGGACAACTGCCATTCATCAGCTGTAGTTGTAGGTCAATCTCAAACCGGTGGCTTAGTGGGAGCTGCAGGAAACAGTCATATTACAAATAGTAGTTTTTCAGGCACTATAGGTCTTGATAAAAATGGCGAGGAGGAAAGGGGAATTGTGGTTGGTGGAATAGTTGGGAATATTCAAGGTGTAAATGATACCACTCATATAGACAATTGCAGTAATTTTGGCTTAATTATCGGCATAAACAGCGTAGGTGGAATTGTTGGATCAAGTCTTTCCCCCATAAAGCTAACCGGCGGCCTAAACGAGGGTAGTATTTCAGCTTCATCTGTAGCAGGAGGCATCATAGGATACCCTCAAGATTTCTATATAATTGATGAGACTATAAATAGAGGTAATGTTGAGGTGCAAAATGATTTTGCCGGTGGAATCATAGGAGCAACGATGGATGGAGGGCGAATGACTAATATTTTTTCATCAGGGAGAATATCAGGTCAGAGTAATATTGGTGGGGCATTGGGTATTATTGACACAGGTGATCCTCTTGAAATTGAAAACATCAATGTTAATACTGAAGTAACAGGAGTATCTAATGTAGGTGGTCTTGCCGGTTTTGCCTACTCTATTAGGGGCAATAATATTTTTGTAGAGGGAGAAATAAATGGGGACTCTTTTACAGGTGGAATTGCAGGTCATTTGGAATTTAGTTTTCTAAATACAGTATCATTTAATGGGATAATTTATGGGCGAAATGCCACCGGTGGTCTTTTTGGCTACACACAACAAATTGAAATTTCGGATGCCTACACCAGAGGGATGATTATTAGTGAATCGGAAGAAGTAGGTGGCATTGCCGATATTAGTGAAAATTCAAACATTACCAATACTTACTCTACTATGAGCCTTGGAGATGAGATTGAAAACAATATTGTCTCAGAGAATATCAATACCAGAATCATAAACTCCTACTTTGCAACCAATTCGCCACAGGAAAATAATGAAGAATACGGACTGGGCGTCTCATTTGAAGAAATGACCTACCGGTACAGAAGCGATATTTACCAAAATTGGGACTTCAATAATATCTGGAGGCATGATTTTAGTGGAGAAATAAATGATGGATTACCCTATTTTGGGAGTGATACAGCGAATGGATTCTACTATGTAAGAATTGATGTCAATAATGATTTTTGGGGCGATGCAGAGGGTGATGGATATTATGATGAGGGTGATCAAGTTTTGATAACAGCTGTATCCAAGGATGATTTCATATTTTCCCATTGGGAAGATAGTCTGGGAAATATTTTTAGCGAGCAGGAAATACATCAATTTGATATGCCTTTAGAAAATATCTATCTGACAGCTATTTTTGAAGATCCAACTTCAGCAATAGATTTGACAGATTTAAAGCTGGAAATTTATCCCAATCCGACATCTGATTTTCTTTTTATCAATTCAGAAAAAAATATTTCCGGAATAAAGCTATATGGGGTCAACGGAAAACTTGTCCGACACCTAGAAGAAACAGGAAACCAATTTAAAATTCAAACTAATTTACTGTCCCAAGGAGCCTATTTACTTGCCATTAATATCAGTAACAAATGGCAATACAAAAAAATACAGATTGTTAGATAAGCGAAATCAGGCTCCTTATCACTTTTAAATTAACCAGTTCAGATTTAGCTTTTTAAGAATATTTTATATATTTTTGTAAAAGCACCAATAAATTAAAAAAGTCATGAAAAAAATTCTACCACTTATTCCCTTAATATTCTGTTTTTTCATTCCTACATTCTTACAGGCAAATGATTTTGCCGGAGGTAGTGGTACTGAATCTGACCCATATTTGGTAGCCAATGCCGTGCATCTGGACAATGTGCGCATGCACCTTGATGCTCATTTTCTACAGATTAGCGACATCTCATTAGACACACTGGATTTTCAGGAAGGCTCAGGTTGGAATCCAATAGGAAGTTGTGATGAAGAACTTGAAGGGGAACCCTTTACAGGGTCATTTAACGGGGGTAATTTCGAAATATCGGGCCTGTTTATTAATCGTTCAGACAGCATACCTAGCGGTTTATTTGGATGTACTCAAAATGCTACCTTCATCAACATGAATCTAACTGATGTCTCAGTTTCCTCTGCTTATTGGAGTGGCGGATTATTGGGAAATAATCTCGAAGGCAATGCTACTTTAATTGATTCAGTTTCTGTATCAGGTGAGTTTAATCTGGGTAATTTCAGCGGAGGAATTGCCGGTCAGGGAGACTCTTTGATTATTCAAAATTGTACAGCTGAAGTAACCATGACTGCTGATGGACATGCCGGAGGCATTATTGGAGCAATTGCAGATGGAGAGGTAAGGAACAGTTCAGTAAGTGGTACTCTAAATGGCGATGAAACTATTGGTGGTGCTGTGGGCAGATTGAATGATGGATATATGTTTGAAGTGAATGTAGTTATGGATATTAACAGTGAAGGAGGAGAGTCAGGAGGGGTAGTAGGTGAAATAAACCGATCAATCGTAGAATCGTGTACATTTTCGGGTGAAGTGATCTCCGGGGAAAGAGAACTGGGGGGAGTGGCAGGTATTATGCTTAATGGAAGCCTGATTAATTGTTTTTCTGAAGGATATCTGGAATGTCTGGGTACCGGAGGTGGAATTATTGGAAATATGGCAAATGGTAATGTTATTAATTCTAATTCCACTATGGACGTAAATTCTACCGGAGGTGGTGGTGGTGGAATCGTTGGAATTTCTAATAGAAGTATTATTGTCGATTGCATTTATGCTGGAACTGTCGGCACTGAAGGAAGCGGAGTCTTTAATGGTGGTATTGTTGGATTTATAGGTCAGGATACAGAAATCATCAATGCGAGCTCAAGTGGAACTATACGAGGTAGTCAGGGTATCGGTGGATTAGTAGGATCACTTAGTAATGGATCATCTATTATCAGCAGTAATTCTTCCGCAGAAGTTACCTCCAATAATCGAGCCGGTGGGATAGTTGGTGTTATTGACGGCTCTTCACTGGATTCAGTATCCTTTACCGGAACCGTCGAAACTTTACAGAACGAAGCAGGTGGCATAGTAGGTGTTATCTCAGGGAACAACCGGACAACCACTATCTCTAATGTAGAAAATTTTGGCAGCGTCACCGGTATTGATCGGGTTGGTGGAGTTGTAGGCTGGCAATTTGGTTTGGCGGATATTTCAAATGCAAGGAATCACGGAAATATTACAGGTAACGCGGCTCAAGAGGGAGAAGGATATGAAATTGGAGGAATAATTGGGCTTTTTACAGGAAATAGTAATAACGGATTCAGGCTTTTAATAAATGAAGGCCAAGTAAGCGGATGGGATAATGTAGGAGGTGTTATTGGAAGATTTACGAACAACAACGATTTAATTACAATTGATAGCATTTTTTCTTCGGGAACTGTGGGAGAGCATAATGTTGTAGGAGGTTTGATTGGCAGTGCAATTGGAGTAAGAATAAGCAACAGTTCGAGTTCAGCCACCATATCATCTTCAGGCATTGAAGGTGGACTTTTCGGAGTGATTAGTAATAGTGAAATTGAAAAATGTTTTTTCAATGGTAATTTCGATTCAGGTGCTTCTCAAACAGGAGGTATAGCAGCTGTAATAAGTAATAGTAAAATAGAAAATTCTTACACCAGAGGATTAGCTCCTATTGGTTCAAGTGGCATTGCAGGAAGTGCTGATGATACAGAAATTATCAACACTTACTCAACCTTAGAAACAAATACCGGACTTAACAATCTCGTTTCTGAAATTAACAATAGCGAAATCATCAACTCCTATTTTTCATTAAGTCCAATGTCCGATTTTGATCCTGAAAATCCGGAGGGCTTACCTCTTGAAGATATGACCTATCGCTATGGCACTGATGTCTATGTTGACTGGGACTTCAATAACATCTGGAGACATGATTTTACCGGTGAAATCAATGATGGCTTACCTTTTTTCAGAAGTGAAGATGATGAAGGGTTTTACTTTGTATTGCTTGGTGTCAATGATGACATAATGGGTGAGGCAAGCGGTGAAGGCTATTTTGATGAGGGCGATGAAGTCACTTTAACCGCAGAAGCCAACGAGAATTTTGAGTTTATCAATTGGGTGGATAATCAAGGAAATGTATTAAGCGAGGAGGAGACTTATCAATTTGTAATGCCCGCTGAGAATATCATCCTAACCGCTGTTTTTGATGAGTCCACACCTGTAAGGGATTTGGCGGGAACAACCGTTAAAATTTACCCCAATCCGGTAAGTGAACAACTGAATATTCACGCAGAACAAAATGTTCAGGAAGTTAGATTATACAATAGCACGGGCCAATTAATCCACCATTTTTCTGTAAATAACAATACCGTAAGTATAAATACCACCGAAATGCCGGTCGGGACTTACTTACTGTCTATTCAATCAGAAGGTGAATGGATACATGAAAGCATTCAGGTGATCAGATAGTTGGGACGCTAATTTCAACTATATTTGCTTTCTGAAAAAATGGCAGGAATTTACATCCACATACCCTTTTGCAGAAAGGCTTGTACCTATTGCAATTTCCATTTTTCTACCAATCTGGATAGAAAAAATGAGTTTTTGCAAAGCCTCTTGAAAGAAATTGAACTCAGAAAGGATTTTTTGAATGAGAAAAAAATTCAATCCATTTACTTTGGAGGGGGTACACCTTCCGTTTTAAGCAAAAGCGAACTATTAAGTATTTTTGAAAAGTTGAGCGAATATTATGATTTGAATCACCTTCTGGAAGTCAGCCTAGAAGCGAATCCTGATGACTTGACTGAAGCCTACATCAAAGACTTAAGTGAAACACCCATTGATCGCCTAAGCATAGGTATTCAGTCTTTTAACGAAAAAATTCTTCAATGGATGAACCGCTCACACAATTCCAATCAGGCAGTACAAGCTATAGAAAATGCACAGAAGCACGGTTTTGAAAAGCTAACTGTTGACCTCATATACGGAGTTCCCGGTCGTCCCCTTCCGGAATTTGAGAAAGATCTCGAAAAAATAAGAAACTACGGTATTGTTCATTTCTCTGCTTATGCGCTGACGGTAGAACCCAAAACGCTGCTGGCTCACCGCATAAAAAAAGGAATGGAAAAGCCGCTCGACGAAACAGATACAAGTGAACAGTTCGATTTTTTGATGGACTACGCTCAAAAACATGGGTATGAACACTATGAGATCTCGAATTTTGCAAAACCGAATTGGAGGGCTATCCACAACAGTTCTTACTGGAAGGGAGTCCCCTATCTAGGGCTTGGACCCTCTGCACATTCTTTTGATGGTCAACACCGGTATTGGAACATCAG
>SLKL01000145.1 GCA_007134625.1 Saprospiraceae bacterium | reverse complement strand
CCGGGAACTGTAGTCTCCAGATTGTAATCAACCCAAAGACCACCCATTGTATAGTGAATGGCAGGGTAAATTCTCATTGGGGTACGATAAGGGTCATCTCCGGTTATTTTTTCATAGATTTCAAACAGGTTACCATACTTGGCTTCAATTACTTTGGTACCCAATCTTTTGACTGTTGGATAGTCCTCAGGATCAAGAGCTGAAGAGAAAGCTTCTGCCCTTCCGTAACGCAAGATCGCATCATAAAAATCCAGATAAACTGCCAGACCGGATTGATTTACACCTCTACCCTCATCACATACCTCCTTTGCTGCCCTTGAGGCAACATCACGTGGCACAAGGTTTCCAAAAGCCGGATATTTTCGCTCCAGGTAATAGTCTCTGTCTTCTTCCGGAATATCTATAGGTTTTAATTTCCCTGATCTGACAGCCTCAACATCTTCCATTTTTTTAGGCACCCAAACTCTTCCGTCATTACGGAGAGATTCAGACATCAAAGTTAACTTAGACTGATAGGTACCCGATACCGGAATACAAGTCGGGTGTATCTGACAGAAACACGGATTAGCCATGAGGGCTCCTCTCCTCACTGCCCGCCATGCTGCAGAAACATTAGAATTCATGGCATTGGTAGAAAGGTAGTAAACATTTCCATACCCACCGGATGCTATAACGACACAATGCGCTGCAAAGGATTCCAATTCACCGGTTAGCAGATTTCTCGCAATAATTCCTCTTGCTTTCCCGTCCACCTTAACTACATCGAGCATCTCGTGACGATTGTACATTTCGACATTACCAAGTGATACTTGACGACTCAATGCCTGATAGGCACCGATTAACAACTGCTGCCCTGTCTGTCCACGTGCATAGAATGTTCTCGAAACCTGAACTCCACCAAATGAGCGGTTATCAAGTGTTCCCCCATATTCTCTGGCAAAGGGCACACCCTGAGCTACACACTGATCAATTATATTGGCACTGACCTCTGCAAGTCTGTGTACATTGGCCTCCCTACTTCTATAATCTCCACCTTTTACCGTATCATAAAACAAACGATGTACACTGTCACCATCATTTCGATAGTTCTTAGCGGCATTTATTCCACCCTGAGCTGCGATACTGTGCGCTCTCCTCGGACTATCGTGAAAAGTAAAGGTTTTTACCTTATAACCCAATTCCGCAAGACTGGCTGAGGCAGAAGCTCCCGCAAGTCCGGTTCCCACTACAATTACCTCAAGCTTTCTTTTATTGTTTGGTGCGACAAGGTCCATGGATGATTTATATTTAATCCATTTTTCTGAAATCGGACCCTCCGGTATTTTTGCATCTAACTTAGTCATGTTGTTGTTTTCTTTAATTTTTTAGGAAAAAGAAATAAAGCGGAATAATAGCAAATCCAATTGGAATCAGAATAGAATATATCTTTCCAACAGCCTTGATAAAAGGTGTGTACTTTTTGTGATTCAGTCCCAGCGTATGAAATGCCGATTGAAAGCCATGCCACAGGTGCAATGCCAGCGCCAGAAGACCCAACATATATATAGCAACAATCCACCATTCACTAAATGCTGCATCCACTCTCGCATATAAATCACTTACCTCCGCTCCGAAACCCGCATAGGTTACCATTGGCAATTCGTCAGTAAATTTCATTTTGTACCAGAAATCACCCATGTGTACAGCTAAAAAGAAAAATATCAGTAATCCAAGCAGAGCCATATTTCTGGAGGCAAAACTATTGGATTTTCTATTGGTCACTGCATACCTGCTGGCGCGTGCGCTTCTGTTTTTTAGTGCAATCAAAATACCCTGAACAATATGTATCAGAATGAAAGCATACAGACCATAGGAAAGAAACTTGATCAAACCATTATTGGTCATAAAATAAGCATAGGTATTGAACGCCTCCCCACCGTCATCAATTAACAACTGCAAGTTACCTGCCAGATGGACGACGAGAAAAATAATTAAAAATAGTCCCGTGAGACTCATAACGAGTTTCTTACCCAGGGATGATGTCAGAAAATTTGATATCCAGCTCATTGTTTCTTTTGATTTAAAGTACAAAGCTAAAACTTAAATGCAAAATAAGTAGAAAAGGTCTGAATGAAAAACTATTTAGATTCAATCTATATAATCATTAGAATTGAACCTACTTCCTCCCAAAGTCTGCCGGAATTTCTCCCCAAGCTGAGGTAGGCCATTTTAAAATGGGATTTTTCCAGCTATTCGCTTTAAGCCATTTTTCAGCCCGATCAATCAGATCAAATAAAACTGCATTGTGTCGGGTCTTTTTTAACTTGGTATTGGCCTTTTTTTTATTCACCCAGCCCATCGCAATTTTTGAATCAGTGTAAATGGGCACATCATTCTTATTCATTTTCTTCAGTAGGGCAATAGCGTGCACAAGGGCGAGAAATTCACCTACATTATTGGTACCTTGACTGAATGGTCCCTTGCGAAAAAATTCAACATTATCATCCACCCAAACCGCACGGTACTCCATATCTCCGGGATTTCCTGAACAAGCGGCATCAACTGAAAGGGCACCCTTGACCGGATTGGCAGTTGTTTTGCTGACTGAGCGTTTCCTGCCGGCAGCTGTACTTTTCCCAATGTAATCAGAAATATCACCACCATAGGCAGCTATAGCTTCGTCATAAGATTTAAAGGATTTGTACTTTGCCGAGGGGAAGTTTTTGATCTGCTCCTGACACTTTTGCCAGCTATCGTAAACACCGGGCTTCTGCCCTACCCAAACTACATAGTACTTTTTTTTGTTAGTCATTAAAAAGTTGAGTTTTATATATAGTGAAATTTTTTAATTTGTTTTACCTTAGCCTAAAATTTTAGAATCATGAATCAACAAACACTTGCTGCAAAAATAAAAAGCGAAACAGAGAAAATTTTCTCAAATATCGTAGAATTCAGAAGACATTTACATATGAATCCTGAACTTTCCTTTGAGGAAAAAGAAACATCCACTTTCATCTCTTCTGTTTTAACTGAACATAAAATACCGCACGACACAGGGATTGGAGGCTTTGGAATCGTAGCTAAATTAGAGGGTAGCGGCTCCGGACCGAACGTCCTGCTCAGAGCAGATATGGATGCACTTCCTATTCAAGAAATAAACGAAGTGGATTATAAATCTAAAAATCCTGGGGTAATGCACGCTTGCGGCCACGATGTCCACACTTCCTGTCTTTTGGGAACAGTAATAGTGCTCAATAAACTGAAAAAATACTGGAGTGGCAAAATTATCGGGATATTCCAGCCGGCTGAGGAAAAAACACCCGGAGGAGCCTTGGCCATGATTCAGGATGGATTATTGGAAAAATACAAGCCTGAAATCGCTTTTGGGCAACACGTCCACCCGCCGCTTGAGGTAGGGAAATTGGCTTTCGTGGAAGGACCCTCCATGGCATCTGCTGATGAACTTCACCTAACAGTAAAAGGCAGGGGTGGTCATGCTGCATTAATAAAGGACTGCATTGATCCTGTTCCGGTCGCAGCGGAAATAATTAGTAACATTCAACATTTGGTATCCAGAAAAGCTGATCCTTTTATCCCTACGGTAGTATCAATAGGAAGTGTACAAACCGTAGGGGGTTCTTTTAATATCATACCCTCAGAGGTAAAACTGAGTGGCACCATCAGAACTTTTAATGAAGAATGGAGGGCTGAATTACATGAATTTTTAGAAAAAATATGCAAACAGATTGCCATTGCTCACGGTGCAGCTTGTGAAGTGAATATCCATAAAGGTTATCCAGCCCTTTTCAATAATCCGGAATTGACAGGAAAAGCACGTAAATATGCAGAAGAATTAATCGGTAGCGAAAACGTAGTGGATATAGGTCCAAGAATGACAGCAGAGGATTTCGCCTATTTTGGAAAACACATGCCGGCCTGCTTCTTCAGGTTGGGAACCAATACTCCGGGAAAGAAAATCACCCCCATCCACAGCCCGGATTTTGACATCGATGAACGCGCTTTAATTACCGGTTCAATGGCGATGAGTTGGCTGGCTGTAAATAAATATTAAAAAAAAGTTACATATAATTTCCACTGAATTGCAAAACTGTTTATATTTGCAAAAAATATAATATGTTATGGCAAAGATATTAATCGTCGATGATGAGAAAAGTATCCGTAAAACTTTACGAGAAATACTTGAATATGAAAAATACGAGGTAGATGAAGCCTCGGATGGTATGGCTTGTCTGGCAAAGGTTAAGAGCTGTAAGTATGATATCATTATTTTAGACATCAAAATGCCAAACATGGATGGTACGGAGACCTTGGAGCGGCTGCAGATTATGGCACCTGATGTCCCTGTATTAATGATATCCGGCCATGCGACGATTGATACAGCAGTGGAGGCGGTCAAGAAGGGAGCATTTGATTTTATTTCCAAGCCACCGGATTTGAATCGACTATTAATTACCTTGCGCAATGCATTGGACCATTCTCATCTGGTTTCAGAGAAAAAGGTTTTAAAGAAAAAAGTCAAAAACTGTCTGGTACAAGATATTATTGGAGATTCACCTGCTATTCAGCAGATAAAAGACACCATTGATCGTGTCGCTCCTACAGATGCAAGGGTTTTGATCACCGGAGAAAATGGTACCGGGAAGGAACTTGTTGCAAGGTGGCTGCACCATAAAAGCAACAGGAATGAATCTCCGCTTATTGAAGTAAATTGTGCTGCTATTCCTTCGGAGCTGATCGAAAGTGAATTGTTCGGGCATGAGAAAGGGTCATTTACTTCTGCTGTAAAGCAAAGAATAGGAAAGTTTGAACAGGCCAATGGCGGAACATTATTTCTGGATGAAATAGGCGACATGAGTCTTTCTGCACAGGCTAAAGTTCTCAGGGCACTTCAGGAAAATTACATTACAAGGGTTGGTGGGGACAAAGTCATCAAAGTTGATGTGCGTGTTGTTGCTGCCACCAATAAAGATCTTACAGTAGAAATAGCGGAGGGAAGATTTCGTGAGGACCTTTACCACAGAATCGCAGTCATTCCAATTCGGGTACCTTCATTAAATGAAAGAAAGGAGGATATTCCACTACTTGTAAATCACTTCAGTTCCTCTATCTGCGAAGAGCAGGGAATGTCTCCAAAATCATTTGACAAAAAATGTATTGATGAGTTGGTAAATTTTGACTGGACAGGGAATATTCGCGAGTTGAGAAATGTGGTCGAGCGGCTTCTTATTCTCAGTGGCAAATCAGTTTCTGTTTCAGATTTCAGAAATTACGTTTATCCGCCTACCAATCAAAGGAGCAGAATTTCAGAGATTTTTTCAGACTTCGAAAGCATTGATGAGATACAAAATTTCGTTACATCTGAGTATGAAAAATTTAAAGCTTCCAAGACTTAATCTTGAATTTATTATGAGTCGTAAAAGCTGCTGTCTGTTTTCTTTATATTAAATCTCAGCTCAGTTCTCATCAAGTAGCTTGGATAATAATCAATTTAGTAATATTTTTGTTGTTTTGACCTGTATGTAAACTAACTTTACATATTCTTTGACGCAATACACAAAATAAGATTGATAACAGAAAAAATATAAAATATGCAAAAGACAAACAACAAACAACAAATGCGACAGTGGAGTAAAATTAAGGGAGAGAATTCCTGGACCATGTTCAAGGTGATTTCTGAATTTGTGGAAGGTTTTGAGCGATTAGATGCCATTGGTCCATGTATATCTATTTTTGGGTCTGCACGAACAAAGGCCAATCATCCGGAATATCTGAAGGCAGTGGAAATTGCCAGACGTTTAATTGATGAGGGATATGGTGTAATTACTGGTGGAGGACCGGGGATAATGGAGGCCGGAAACAAGGGTGCCGCCATGCAAAACGGAGTTTCTGTCGGATTGAATATAGACCTGCCTTTTGAACAAGGCAACAATGCTTTTATTGATCCCGACAAAAACCTCAATCACAGATACTTTTTTGTACGAAAAGTGATGTTTGTCAAATACGCTCAGGGTTTTATAGTTATGCCCGGAGGTTTTGGTACTATGGATGAGCTTTTTGAGGTACTTACGCTGAT
>SLKL01000277.1 GCA_007134625.1 Saprospiraceae bacterium | reverse complement strand
TCGAGACCTATAATTCTCGCAGTTGGATTGGTGATTTTTTCATTGGCTTCGTCTTTTACCTTATAAAAAAGGTGGCGATCGAAATTGGGCCATTTTTGAAAACTCCATTTTTTTCTGTAATACTGTGGCGGACGATTCTCTGCGTAAAATAGTGCTTCAAAAAGCAAGGTACCTGAACCGCACATGGGATTGATTAGGGTTTGCTTTTTGTCCCATCCTGCCAGTTGGATTAAACCCGATGCCAGGATTTCATTGAGCGGTGCTTTAGAGGATTTAGTCTTGTAGTTTCTTTTAAAAAGCGGCTCACCTGAACTATCAATCGAAACAATACATTTGTCTTTGTTGATATACAGATCAAAACTGATGTCAGCATTTTTTAATTCTACTGAAGGGCGATTTCCTGTCTTTTCTCTGATGTTATCTACTATGGCATCTTTCAGTAATTGCGCACCATAAAGACTGTTGTTAAAAAGATCTGAAAAAACGCTGAACCGCACCACAAAACTCTGATCATTGGCGAGCCATTGATGCCAATCATATTTTAGTGATTTGGTGTAAACATCCTTAGCTGTCTTTATATCAAAAGTCAGAATAGGTACAAGTACCTTTAGTGCTAGTCGGCTGCAATAGTTGATTCTGTAAACATCCTCCAATTCCCCCTCGCAAGCAACCATACGCCTGCCGGTCTTGATGTCTTTTAGTCCGAGTTCTCTTAATTCTTTTGCCAACAGGTCTTCAAGTCCTGATTGGGTTTTTACTGTTATTGTCATAAGTTATTTTAAATGATGAGTGGACTCAAAAATCAAGTTTGTAAAACTCCCGGATTAAAACGTTTTACCGGTGCATTTTCTGCAGCTTCGATTCCAACTGAAATCCATTTTCTCGTCATCACCGGATCGATAATTTCATCTACCCAAAGCCTTGAAGCGGCGTAATAGGGAGTGGTTTGACTTTCGTAGCGTTCCGTTATTTTCTTCAAAAGTTCTTCCTGTTTTTGTTTGTCCGGTTCCTGACCTTTTGCCTTCATGGAGGAGAGTTGTATCTGCATTAAAACCTTAGCAGCTTGTTGACCTCCCATAACTGCTATTTTTGCCGTTGGCCAGGCTACGATCAATCTTGGATCATAAGCTTTTCCACACATTGCATAATTTCCGGCACCGTAGGAATTACCAACAACTATGGAAAACTTAGGTACGGTTGAGTTGGAAACGGCATTGACCATTTTTGCGCCGTCTTTGATGATTCCACCGTGTTCCGACCTTGTACCTACCATAAACCCGGTTACATCGTGAAGGAAAACCAGCGGTATTTTCTTTTGATTGCAATTCATTATGAAGCGAGCTGCCTTATCCGCACTATCCGAATAGATAACACCACCAAATTGCATTTCTCCTTTCTTGGTTTTTACTATTTCTCTGTTATTAGCGACTATGCCAACTGACCAGCCGTCTATTCGAGCATATACGCAGGTGATGGTTTGTCCGTAGCCTTTTTTATAAAAAGTCATGGAATCCTTGTCCACTATGCATTCCAAAAGCGCTTTTGTACTATAAGGTTTGGCTCCACCCTCAGGAAAAATAGAGTAAAGTTCAGTGGCTTCTCTCTTCGGGGCAATTGAATCTACCCGATTAAAACCTGCTTTTTCAAAAGTTCCCATTTTAGATACGAGATCTCTTAGAGTTTTAAGGCAAGTTTCATCATCCGGCATTTTATAGTCCGTCACACCGGATATTTCCGTTTGTGTGGTCGCTCCACCTAAGGTTTCCTGATCTACCTCTTCCCCTATGGCTGCTTTTACAAGATATGGTCCTGCCAGAAAAATAGAACCCGTCCCATCCACTATAAGCGCCTCGTCTGACATTATTGGCAAATAAGCACCTCCTGCAACACAACTACCCATAATAGCTGCAATCTGCGGTATGCCTTCTGATGACATGACTGCATTATTCCTGAAAATTCTCCCAAAATGTTCCTTATCGGGAAAAATCTCATCCTGCATGGGTAAAAATACTCCTGCACTGTCCACAAGGTAAATGATGGGCAGTCGATTCTCCATAGCTATTTCCTGAGCCCTCAAATTCTTTTTTCCGGTCATAGGAAACCAGGCTCCGGCTTTAACGGTGGCGTCGTTGGCGACTATCATACACAATCTTCCGTTGATACGACCAATACCGGTAATTACACCGGCAGCAGGACAGCCACCGTATTCTTCATACATACCATAAGCTGCAAAAGAACCTATTTCTAAAAAATCGCTGTTGGGGTCAATTAAGTGGTCAATTCGCTCCCTTGCAGTCAGTTTATTTTTGGCATGCTGTTTCGCGATCTTACCTTTCCCTCCTCCAAGACTGATTTTATCGAGTTTGCGGTTCATGGCGCTGATCAGCAATTTCATTGCATCTTCATTCTGGTTTTCTTCCAGTTGTTTTTTAGTCATGAAAAAGTATTTGAATCAGCCCCGAAGTTATGAATTTTTTCCTTAATGGTATCTTCAATTTCCAATTTTTCCGAAAATTGACCTTCCTATATTTCTTCTTTACATTCAATTCGTCATGTGCTTTGCAGAACCAATATGAGATTTTTTATTTTTTTGAAGTATCATTAGATCCTTGACATTAACTTTTCTTTAAAACAAGTAGCTGATATTCGTACTAACTTTACCATCTCATAAACTTTTCAATTTTCCTTATGAATAGATTTTTGATAATACTAATTGTTTTGCTGAGTTGGAACTTCAGTTTTGCGAATGAGGACTATCCTGATTTGGATGAAATTAAACGCAGTCTGGATCGCTTAGCTTCTGAATATCCCGACTATTTTAGTTATGAAAAAATAGCTGAAAGTCCGGGGGGTAATAGCGTCTTTCTAGCTAAAGCCGGTCAGGGAGATGAAGATTTGACTCCCGGTTTGCTTTTTCTCTCAGGTGTGGATGGAAAGCATCCTGCCGGAACTGTTATGGTTCTGTCTCTTGCAGAAAAAATACTTTCAGATGGTGGGGAGATGTTGGACAGGTTTTACTTCTACTTTGTTCCTGTGTTAAGTCCGGATGCTTACGCGCAATATCACGATGAACTTCAATATGAAAGGTCCGGTAATGCTCGTGAAACCGATATAGATCGCGATGGCAGAATCAGTGAGGATCCATATGAAGACCTCAATGGAGACGGAATGATTACTCAGGTCAGAATTGAGGATGCAAGTGGGCATTGGGTTACTCATGAAAAAGATTCTAGAGTTTTGGTTCCTTTAAAAGATAGAACTAAGGCTCAGACCATTTACAGAATTATTTCTGAGGGCATTGATAACGACAAAGATGGATTGTTTAATGAAGATGGTCCCGGAGGTATTAATCTCAATATGAATTTTTCATTTGACTATCCTGCTTTTCAGCCGGGAGCTGGGGAGCATGCAGTTTCTGAGTCGGAAAACAGAGGATTGGCTGAATTTTTATTTGAGAGGTGGAATATTTATGCCGTTTTTACTTTTGCATTGGAAAACAACCTTTCTCATCCCATTGGTTTTGATCGGCAAAAGGTAAGTCGCAGAATTATAACGGGTCCTCTCGAAAGAGATGCTACTTCAGCTCAAATGGTAGCTACTAAATTTTCAGATAATTGGTCAATTGATGATGCGCCTGAAATGAAACAAGGACCCGGGAGTTTTTCTTCCTGGGCGTATTTTCACTACTGCAGGTTTAGCTTTGTCAGTCCGGCATGGTGGGCACCGGTGGTAGTAAGCGAATCCGAGGAAGAAGAAGATGCTGAAGGGGAAAGTGAGGATTCATCAGCAGTATCAGAAAAGGAGCTAAAAGACAATTATGATCTGAGATACATTCAATGGGCGAAATCAGAGGGTGTAGAAGACTTTTTCGTTGATTGGGAGGAGATTGACCATCCCGATTTTCCGGGAAGGAAAGCTGAAGTTGGAGGATTTAAGCCTTTTGTCAGAAACAATCCACCTCTGAATTATCTTGAAGAGCCGGCAGAAAATTATTTTTCCTTTATACAGGATTTTACTAATGCTATGCCCACTCTTGAATTTCAGGATGTGGAGGTTGAAAAGCTAGAGAGAAATGTATTCAGGGTTACCGGGCGTGTGGTAAATACCTCCCTTTTGCCTACATCTACTCAATTAGGTGATAGAACCAGGTGGGTTAGAGATACCCGGTGCCGCATTTTATTAAATGACGATCAGGAATTGTTGCTTGGGCATTACAGAAGCTTTCATAAGTCTCTTGATGCCGGTGAGTACTTTGAATTCAGTTGGCTGGTATCCGGGAGTGGGAAAGTGGTTCTCGATGCAGGAAGCCCCATGACAGGTTTAGTGGAATTAAGTCTCGAATTAAAATAAAATTATCCTCATGAGTAAATTCATATCAAATATTATAATAGCCGGTTTGGTTTTGATTTTAAGTTTTGGCAACAGTGATATCTATGCACAGCAATATGATGGAAGATCGGGATTAAGAGCCATTGGAACGCCACACAATCCTAAAGTTCAGATGAGTTGGAACAGGTATCACAACAATGAGCAGATTCTTGACTTTTGTGAGCGATTGGTTGAAGCTTACCCTGATCTTGCAAGGCTGGAAGTGATAGGTCAATCTTATTTGGGTAATGATATACTGGCATTGACTATTTCTGATTTTTCCACCGGTGATCCTGATAAAAAGCCCGCTTTTTTCATTCAGGCAAACATCCACCCCAATGAACTTCAGGGGACAGAGATAGCGATGTACACTGCATGGTACCTTACTGAGAATTTTGGGGAGGTGAGATTTATTACTGAGTTGTTGAGAGATCGCACCTTTTATATTTTGCCAACCATTAATCCGGATGGAAGAGATTATTTTATATATAACCCAAATACTCCTCATAGTCCGAGGTCGGGATTGATCCCATTGGATGATGATGGTGACTGGGAGATAGATGAGGATGGTTTTGACGACCTCAATGGAGATGGTCATATCACTATGATGAGAAGAGAAAATCCTAATGGCAGGTGGAAAGTTGATCCCAATAACCCACTTAGAATGATCAGAGCCGAAGACGGTGAGCAGGGGCAGTATGATTTATTGGGTTTTGAGGGAATTGACCGAGATGGTGACGGGAGAATAAATGAAGACAGAACAGGCTATTACGATCCGAATCGCGATTGGGGTTGGAATTGGCAACCGGATTATGTTCAGGGCGGTGCATTGATGTATCCCTTTGCCTCACCTGAGAATTTTGCAGTTGCAGAATTTGTTATTTCCCGCCCAAATATAGCCGGTGCTCAGAGCTATCACAATTACGGTGGTATGTTCCTTAGAGGACCCGGAGCAGAAGAAGATAAGGGGAGTTATGATAGAAACGATATTCGGGTTTATGATTTGATAGGAAAAAAAGGAGAAAAGATGATACCCGGCTACAGATACTTAATTGTACATGAGGATCTGTATTCTGTGTTTGGCGGTGATGTTGACTTTTACCATGGTGGAAGGGGGATATTTGCTTATGTAAATGAATTGATGACTTCGTATTTGCTTTTCCACGATGATGATCAGATAGGGGTGTGGAGTGATGAGCAGTTTTATGACTTTGATAAGTATTTGTTGTTTGGTGATGCCTATGTAGAATGGGAACCCTTTGATCATCCCCAATTTGGTCCGATAGAAATTGGAGGACCTAAGAAGAATTATGTAAGAAATCACCCCGGCTTTTTGCTTGAGGAGGATGCGCATAGAAATATGGCGTTTACTTTATATCACGCACACCAAATGCCCTTGATTGAGGTTAGAAAACCTGAGGTAAAAAGACTTAGTCGGAACCTCTATCAGATAGATGTGACAATAGACAATGTCCGTGCGACTCCTACTCACTCATCTCACGATTTGAGAAACAGGATTTCTCCTCCGAATGTCATCAGTATAAAAGGTGTTGATGTAATCAGTGGTATGATTATGCGAAATCCCTGGCTTGAGGTAGGCGAGGAGCAGGAATTTGAACCGGAATCTATCAGAGTGAGGAATATACCCGGTATGGGAAGTATCCATCTTCGTTGGTTAGTGAATGGAAACCCCCGAAATATTGAGATAGAGGTGGATAGTCCCAAAGGAGGACATCACAATATTAATTTTCCTATGGATTA
>SLKL01000424.1 GCA_007134625.1 Saprospiraceae bacterium | reverse complement strand
GGGGAGGTTATGGAAACAGGAACCCAGTTAATTTGGGATATGATGACCGCTAAACCAAAGAACAAAATAAATATTGGGAACTTAGTTTTGGTAGAGGCATTCTCCTTTTTAAACAAATAGTAAACTATAAGTAGGAATGGAAAAAGAAAAGCGATTCGAGCCATTTTTACAACAACCGCTAACTGACCAATATCATCACCCATGGCATAAGCAGCTCCGACAACATGTCCCATTGATTGTAAAATACCACCAAGTAAGACGCCTATTTCTCTTGCTTCCCATCCCATCGCAGAGCCGATAAATGGTAAAAATATCATCCCTGCAAGACCCAATAAATTAATGACAGCTAATGAAATTCCGGTCTCTTCTTCTTTTGCATTTACTATTGGCGCTGTGGCTCCGATAGCTGCGGAGCCACATATAGCACTACCTGCTCCAAGCAGCCAGAATAATTTGCCCTTTTCTCTAAATAAGCGCTTTAACAAAACCGCAGCAGCAAGTAGGACCACAAAACTCATAGCTACAATTATGGCTGTTTCTGCACCCAACATTTTTACTCTGGATAGTTCAAGCCCAAATCCCAGAAAAATAATTGCAGTCTCTAATACGTATTTCTCAGTGAAAATAACTCCCGGAAGAAACCCCTTAAAATTGTCAATAAACTGACGAATAATCAAGCCCGCTGCTAATGCAATCAAGGCAGTTCCAATTCCGGGGAGGAAAGGAGAACTGAGATATGCACCAAAGGTGATAATCGCAATTAGTAAAAAACCGGCAGACAGATAAGAGTACTTCTTCACTTAAACTAGGTTATGCTGCAAAAATAATCTAAATATCCACCTCTGTTTGTGACTTATATTACATAAAAAAAGCCGGATGATTTATCCGGCCTTTAGTAAGTTCTGTTTATGAGTCCACTCCGAAACCCCCCTTCTATTACAAATTGCTGCAAAATCCAATATCTTCGTCATCAGGAAAAATCTAGCCTCAACGTCTCGTCTTTTGGGACGAGATGGCTACGCCTGCGGGCCACCCTCCCGCTTTGCGGTTCTCTCACTTGAAGATCCCCTGGATCTTCTCCCTCATGGGATCGTTCGTTCATCCTCTTCCTCGATCTTGAATTTTTCGCTCATTTTCATGACGAAAAGGGTTTTCGTAGTGGACTCATTTATTTGAATTACAAGTGAATCACCTCATCATAAGCAGCTGCAGCTGCCTCCATAACTGCCTCACTCATAGTGGGGTGAGGATGTACTGTTTTGATGAGTTCGTGACCTGTAGTTTCAAGTTTTTTAACAGCAACCAGTTCGGCTACCATTTCAGTTACATTATATCCTATCATATGACCACCTAATAGCTCACCATATTTTGCATCAAAAATCAGCTTGACGAAACCTTCTTTAGCACCGGCTGCACTGGCTTTACCTGATGCAGAAAAAGGAAACTTACCAACTTTTAATTCATAACCGGCTTCCTTTGCCTGTGCTTCAGTTAATCCTACAGATGCAACTTCAGGATGGCAATAAGTACAGGATGGGATGTTGTTATAATCAATTGGTTCAACCTTCATGCCGGCAATTTTTTCAACACAAAGGATACCTTCTGCACTGGCAACGTGAGCCAATGCTGGTCCCGGTATAATATCACCGATAGCATAAATTCCTGGCACGTTGGTCTGGTAGTATTCATCAACTTTTACGTAACCTCTGTCCGTCTTAATTCCCAGAGTTTCCAATCCAACATTTTCTGTATTGGGTGTAATTCCGGCGGCAGATAAAACGACATCACATTCTAATTTCGTCACTTTACCGGATTTATTATTTTTTACCTCCAAGGTACATTTTCCGTCCTTTACATCAACTTTTTCTACTGCACTGTTAGCAAGAACTTCCATTCCTTTTTTCTTAAAAACTTTTGTCAGCTCTTTGGAAACATCAGCATCTTCTCTTGGGACAAGACCTTGCTCCATATATTCAACTATGGTAACTTTTGTGCCAATAGAGTTATAAAAATAGGCAAACTCAGACCCGATAGCACCTGCCCCGACTACAACCATTGATTCAGGTTGCTTTTCGAGAGACATAGCTTTTCTGTATTCTATGATATTTTTTCCATCGATAGGAATATTTGGTAGTTCCCTTGCTCTTGCACCAGTAGCGACGATGATATTTTTTGCTGAATAAGTTTTTGCGTTACCTTTTTCATCAGTTACCTCTACTTTTTTGCCACGTAGCAATTTTCCATGACCATCCAGAACGGTAATTTTATTTTTTCTGAATAGAAACTGAATACCCTTGCTCATCCCGTTAGCTACACCGCGACTTCTACTGATCATTTCCGGAAAATTAGCTTTTGCTTCAGAAATGCTAATCCCATAGTCAGAAGCATGATTGATGTATTCAAAAACCTGAGCACTTTTTAATAATGCTTTTGTAGGAATACATCCCCAATTTAAACAAATACCGCCAAGAGATTCTCTTTCGACAACTGCTGTCTTCATTCCTAATTGGGACGCACGGATTGCAGCAACATATCCACCAGGTCCACTACCTATAACTATTAAATCAAAATCCATTTTGTAAATTTTTTTTTAAAAACAGCGCAAAGATAAGGTATTTATCCTATTATTCCTGACGTGAAAATTTATTTCACTATCCAAATATGGGAAATTACATTGGTCTGATTTGAATGCTAGATGAAAAAGTAACTTTTTTATTCGGACTAATTAAAAACCAATCCATCAAAGTCTTTTTCGAATTTTTTCCAGGGAGTTTGAAGATAAAATCCCCCGGCAATATAATTAATTATGGGAGCAAATTGATCAGGATCTATGAAACCTGCAATGGGTTGAATGATACTCAAATTTTTATCTAAAAATACAACAGTAGGGAAACTTAACCTTCCTAATTGTTCCGATAATTTTATAGCAAATTCATGATAACCGCGATTTCCTTTTTGTACAAAACTGTATTTTTCACCCTGAAAGTGGATGTCATTACGGGATTCAGCATTGAATTTTACAGGGTAAAAATTTTCATTTATGTAACGCGCTATAGATTCATCTCCAAAGGTCGTTTCGTCCATTCTCTTGCACCATCCGCACCAATCGGTGTACATGTCTATCAGGATTTTTCTTGGCTCTATCTCATGAGCTGTTAATGCTTCCTCAAAGGACATCCAATTTACTTTTTCCTGAGAAAAAATAATGGTTGTAGAAAAGACTAGAAAAAAAGCTAAAAAAATGTAATTACTTAGGGAGTACATGTGTCTGAATAATAGATATACGTTTCATTCTCGACTACAAATATCTTAGTTTTTTGGCATTGAAAAAATTCTTTATAACAACCTTAACTTTTGAAATTAAGGGTTTGAAGTTGAATGGAGCGTAAAGAATTCAGACTATATGAAAATGCTTGAGCTAAGTCTACAAAAGGTAAAAGTCATAATACAGTTGAGATTCATTTTGTTGTATTAGGCAAATAACTGATATCGAAAATAACTTAAGAATATCTTTAATATTTTTAATTATTCATTCTCCTTAGAATTTTTTAATTGACAATCCTGTCTAATCTTTTTAAGAATTAATGGGTGCAGGGAAAAGCCTACGTCTTAGGACGAGACAAGCAAAATATTCACCAACTTGGTTGGGAACGCGTAAAAATACTCAAATATAGAAGTTCAATATCGTCCAATGTAGAACTTATTTATAGATATTGTTCTAAACCAAAAACACTTCTGAAATCGTAAATCGTTAATCGGTGTTCATTAATCAGTATCTGCCTCCCTACAAAGTCCCCCTTAATTCCTGCTCTCTTTCTATCGCCTCGAATAAGGCTTTGAAGTTTCCTTTTCCAAAAGATCTTGCCCCTTTTCGCTGAATGATTTCATAGAATAGAGTAGGACGGTCTTGGACAGGTTTTGTAAAAATCTGCAGTAAATAGCCCTCATCATCTCTGTCCACAAGAATATTCTGGGATTTAAGGTCTTCAATTGACTCATCAATCTCCCCAACCCTGTCGAGTAAATCCTCGTAATAATTATCCGGTACGTATAAAAAATCTACTCCATTAGCCCGTAACTTTCCAACTGTATCAATGATATTATCTGTCTCTACAGCAATGTGTTGCACACCGGCAGTTTTATAGAAGTCAAGATACTCTTCAATCTGGGATTTTTTCAAGCCTTGAGCCGGTTCATTGATAGGGAATTTAATGTAGCCATTTCCATTGGATACCACTTTACTCATCAGAGCAGTGTATTTTGTGGATATGTCTTTATCATCAAAAGTAATCAGAAGTTTAAATCCGAGAACATCCTGATAGAATTTTACCCATTTGTTCATGTCACCGAGCTCTACATTTCCAACACAGTGATCTACGTACTTCAGACCCACTCCTTCGACTTTTCTTAAGCTTGTTCTCGCTTCAAACCCAGGCATGAAAACACCATTATAGTTTTTTCTTTCTACAAGTGTATGAATCGTCTCACCATAGGTATGGATTCCGGCAAGAACAACTTCTCCTTGGTCGTCTTTGATCACATAGGGTTCAAAAGCTGATTTAGCACCTCTTTCTACTGCTTTATTGTATGCATCTCTTGCATCATCAACCCAAAGTGCTAGCACTTTTACTCCATCTCCATGCAATTGAACGTGTTTCAGGATCTCGTGATCAGGTTCATATGCAGAGGTCAATACCAATCTGATTTTGTTCTGTTGTAGAACATAACTAACTGTATCCTTAACCCCGGTTTCGGGACCTTTATATGCGATCAATTCATAGCCAAAAGCAGCCTGATAGTACATGGCGGCCTGCTTTGCATTACCTACATAGAATTCAATATAATCTGTCCCATTAATAGGAAAAGTATCTTTTGCCGTTCTGGCTGATGTTTGGGTTAAAGTTTCCATTATTATATTATTTTATCCAACTTTTATAATAGTCCTTATCTTCAATTCCGGCAGCATGAGTAGTCATCAACAGTGGTCTGAATGTATCGATCATAACTGCCAGCTCCTTGGTTTCTTTTTTTCCAATACTCTTCTCCACAGTTCCCGGATGTGGTCCATGTGGTATTCCACCCGGATGAAGAGTAATCATGCCTTTTTCAACATGATCTCTGCTCATAAAATCACCATCTACGTAATACAACACCTCATCGCTGTCAATATTAGAATGGTTATAAGGTGCTGGAATGGCAAGCGGATGATAATCATATAACCTCGGTACAAAGGAACAAATCACATAATTCCTCGCCTCAAAGGTCTGATGAACCGGTGGTGGTTGATGTATCCTGCCGGTTATCGGCTCAAAGTCATGTATGGAAAAAATATAGGGATAAACAAATCCATCCCAACCTATTACCCCGAAAGGATGATTTTGATAGTGGTAGGGATACATTTTATCCTCTTTTTTTATGTAAAGAAGGAATTCTCCTTTTTCCTCATGGGTCTCTAACTCAGATGGTTTAATGATGTCTCTTTCACAAAAAGGAGAGTGCTCCAATAACTGTCCGAATTGATTGCGATATCTCTTCGGTGTTACGACAGGGCTGTATGACTCCACTATAAGTAAACGATTGTCAGGAGTGTCGAATTCGATCTTGTATATGGTGCCCCGTGGAATTACTACATAATCACCGTATTTGAATTTTAGATTACCGTACTGAGTTCTCAGCTTTCCGGTACCTTCATGTATAAAAATAACCTCGTCAGCATCAGCATTTTTAAAGAAATACTGATCATTTCCTTTTTTCGGTGCTGCGAGGATAATTTTACAATCGTTGTTAATCAGAACAGGTTTTCGACTTTGCAAATAGTCATCAGCCGGAGCAATCTGATATCCCATCAGACAGCGGTGTTTAAGCTGTCGGTCGTGCACTGTTTCTGGTCTTACGTCTTTTGGATCACCAACTTGGATGATTTGAGTAGGTGGGTGGGTGTGATAAAGATTAGAGTAGTTGTGGCTAAAACCTTCAGTTGAAAAAAGTTCTTCACTGTATAGCGAGCCATCTTTTTTTCTAAACTGAGTATGACGTTTGCGAGGAATTTCTCCTAATTTATAGTAGTGCATATATCGAAATTTTGAAAAGCCAAAATTACAACATTTAACAGCTATTTCCAAGGCATATGTCTAAAGATTACATTTTAATTATCTCTTGATAATGAGAAATAAGATAGGGCTGATGAATAACCGAT
>SLKL01000325.1 GCA_007134625.1 Saprospiraceae bacterium | reverse complement strand
TGAAATTGGCTTCTTCGGTCAATTCTCCGTTTTCATCACAATATTTCAATAAAATTTGTTCGTTCTCCGCCAATTTTTCCAGTCCTTCAGCATCTATGTGGTATCTTCCATCTGCATGAGCTACCGGCATTTTAAGTGGTAAAGCCCTGTTAAGTCCCTTCGTTTATGGGTTAACATTGTTGTTCACCTTGAGATGTACGTTTTTGCTGACGAAAAGCTGATTTTTATTCCGTAACAATACTCCGGGTAGTAAGCCGGCCTCGCATAAAATCTGAAAACCATTGCAGATGCCGTAAACATATCCGCCCGCATTGGCGTGATTAACTACCTCTTTCATAACAGGAGAAAAACGCGCAATAGCGCCCGATCTCAGGTAATCTCCATATGAAAAACCACCGGGAAGTATGATGTAATCATTCGTGCTAAGACCAGCGAGATCACTTTGTTTATGTCATATTTTGACCGTCTCATATTTGAGTACATCACCCATGACATGCATGATATCATCATCGCAATTGGAGCCGGGAAAAACTACTACACCTATTTTCATATTGCATTTTTTTTAGCGACTTGCATATATAGTGAAATAGTGGGATTTGTTGCTTGGTTTATTGGCCGGTAATATTCCTTTTTTTCAAGTTTGACTTTTAGCTGCATGGATGTAGGTTTTTCTTTTTAAATTTGTGAATTAAAATTGACCAATGTATAAAAGCTTTTTATTCCTTTTTGCGGCTTTGTCCTTTTTGCTTTCAGGATGTGGTGATGCAGGGAAAGCAGATGACAGTTATCTGCCTCAGGTGAATTGGGGTGAAATCAAGCGGGTCTATTTTGAGTCGGAATGGGTGGATGATCGTTATGTGGATATACTGTTACCGGAAGGTTATGACAAAGATGAAACCTACCCGGTGATTTATATGCAGGATGGTCAGATGCTTTTCGATAGTACAAGCACGTGGAACAATCAAAGCTGGCAAATGGCGGATATCATCAGAGAGTTAGCTAAAAATGAAGATTTTACGACACCTATTGTTATTGGAATTCACAACAATGGCGAAAAGCGTTTTGCTGAATATTTTCCTGCGGGTGTTATTGATTTTATTCCTGATGGAATAAGGGAGGAGATGCTTGCCCAATTTCCCGGTGAGCCTCTTTCTGATGCCTATTTGCAATTTCTGGTCAATGAACTAAAGCCCTATATTGATAAAAACTTCAGCACCAGGGAGGGGCCTCGTAATACCTATATTGCAGGTGCAAGCATGGGAGCTCTGATCAGCATTTATGCTTTGTGTGAATATCCTTTTGTTTTTTCTGCTGCTGCCTGTCTGTCCACACATTGGTTAGGACCTGATTCTGATGATATGATTCTACCCAAAGCTTACGTTGATTTCCTAAAAGCCAATCTACCTGCTCCAATGCGTCACCGCATTTATTTTGATCTTGGAGATCAGGGACTGGATGGCTATTATTGGCCTTCTCAACAAAGGGTTGATAGTGTTATGATAGAACTTGGTTATATCTCGGGAGATGACTGGCTAACTGTCTATTCTCCCGGTGATGACCACAATGAACTGGCCTGGAACAAAAGAATAGGTTCAGCTCTGAAGTTTCTGATGCGCGACAGGTGATTGGGGTAAAAGCCATGATGCCCTTTGTACTGCATTTTTTCCATACTTATTTCTGATAATGTCCATGCGCTCAAGCAACATATCTTTTTTAAGTTCGTCCTCAAAGAGATTAAGTTGCTTACCCGAACTGAGCATAAGAGATGCCAACGGTTGTGAAGTCCATGAAGCGGTGTTGATTCAGTCGCCTGAACAACTGAGCGTAAGCCTTGGAGAGGATCAGGAGGTGGTGCCGGGCGATTCCATCTTGCTCGAGGTAATTACCAATATCCCCTACGACAGCCTGAAAGCGATAAACTGGAAGGGACTGCAGAACCCTGATTGTACGGACTGCCCGAGGGTTTATGACCGCCCTTTGGTGAGTACCACCTATTCGGTAACGGTAACCGACCGTGCGGGCTGTATGGCATCAGATCAGATGCGGGTAGATGTGGTACACAACCGCAACATCTACGTCCCCAATGCCTTTTCACCAAATGGAGACGGCATCAACGATTACTTTACCATCTATGCGGATGACCGACAGGTAAAAAGCATACAATCACTTCAGGTGTTTTCCCGCTACGGGGATCGCGTATTCCACCGCACCGAATTTGCTCCCAATCAGCCTGAGTTGGGCTGGGACGGCTACTTCAGAGGCGAGTTGATGAATCCGGCAGTATTTATTTGGACGGCAGAGGTGGAGTTTGTGGATGGAAAAGTGGTGGTGTTGAGTGGAGAGCTGAGTTTGGTGAGGTAGGATAGGTGCTCAATTAGGATAAAAATTTGGATTTTTGTTTAAAAAAGTATAGGAAAATTGCCGGGAATATCTTATATTTGCCCAAACACTAATTTTTTCATCAAAAAAACAAAGTTATGAAAATAAATTCTTACCTTACCTTACCTTACCTTACCTTACTTTGCTTAGTAATGCTGATGGTAAGTTGTTCAAAAGAAGTTGAAACTCCAGAGATGCTTACTCCCAATGTAACGCTTGAATCCACTGAAAGGAGCTGTGTTCCCGATTGCACTCAATGTCCTCAGGATTTCTGTTGCTGCCTAATTGAGGTTCTTGATCCAACCGGTATGTTTGTTCAAGTTCAATTCTGCGGAAACATGCCCGGTTGCGCGGGAACCACTGTGTGTTCAATAAGTGCCACGGGAAACTGTCCTGAAATTAACGGAAGAATTTATTTAGAAACATTAGATTCAGGCACACCCTTTTTCTATTGCCAGGAAAAAGATGAAGCCATTCGCATTACCAATGCTGAACCATTTGATGTCACCATCCGGATTTCCTGTTTTTTGGACGATTCAACGCCTTCGATCACAAATGTGTTGATCCCCGGTTTTGATTCAAAGACAATCTTCGTAAGTAACAATTGTGAACCTGAAGAGTGCAATTGAGAAGTACATTGATCTATGAATTAAATTCCACCAGAATGGGTGCAGTTAATAGGTTCAATTTTCAACGCCATTTAAAAGGATTTAAGGGTGTGCTGAAATGGGGACTAATCATTTTATTCCTTTTACCGGGTGAGTTTCTGTCTGCCCAACCCTTTGAGGTGATTGTCAACCTGCTTGGTATACAAACTGTTGAAAAAGTAACCTACGACCTGCATGCCGGAGAGTGCAGTGAACCGGAGGTTATTGCGTCAGCTTATTTTGATCCAAATGGATTGGCTCATTGTCCAAATGGGCAGGTGTTTGCTTGGAGAACATCTGGATCAGGAGGAATTTACAGGTTGGATGAGATTAACGGAGAGTTAATCTATTATTCACCTATTCCAGCCGGGTTGCCGGGTCTAAATCCCGGCTTAATTTGTCTGGAGGATGATATCTTTATTGTTAAATCTAATGACTCCTATCATTTATTAGATCTCATTCAGGATACCATAATAAATATGGCACCCACGGGATTTGGGGATGATCCTGTTACCGGTTGGAATCTTAGTGGTTTGACCCTTTTGAACGGGAAGGGATACCGAGCTTTCAACGACACTTTAACTCCCACCAACCTCGGCATCGTGGAATTTGATCCTCTGGACCCTTCCAACAGCTCGCTGGTAGTGGAAACCGGTGGTATTCCGGACTTTGTCTCCGGTTTGGCACCTACACCCTACTGCAATATTCTGATTGGGTCTGCCGGACCACTGGTCTGGCAGGATATGTCTGCCTGGGTATTCAATGTAGCAACCGGGGATTATTACAAATTGTGCGACTACGACTGGTTTCGAAATATTGTGGTAATGACCACCCCCTACGAGCACGAGGATCAATATTGCGATCTGATCATCAATCTGGATTATTTTGAGGAGACCGATGCAGAGAAGTACGATTACCTCAATCCTGAGCCCTATACCTGTCTGAGTGAAGGAGCGGCTATAGCGCATGAGGTGGTGTTTATAGCTACAGATGCCACCATTGACTTTATGACTGTTGAGTTGATTGAGCCACTGCCGGATGGTGCTCAGGAGTATTTAAGTGTGGACGGCAATGTGTCCGGTATTACCGTAAGTGGCAATGAAAGTCAGTCCCTCTTGCTGACCAACGACGGCAGTGCAAATACGCAGAGCTACCGCGATATATTACAAATCATCAACTACCACAACGATGCGGCCTATCCCACCGAAGGAAGGAGAAATATTGAAGTGCAGTTCACCACCATAAATGGTGAATCGAGCAATGTAGCTACCGGAATGGTGGATGTGGAGGAACTGGATATAGTAGCCGTGGATCTGGGTGAAGATATCCAAATCTGTGAGGGAGAATCACACCTGATTGAATCCAATATCCAACAGGGAACTTTTCAGTGGTCAACCGGTCAAAATACTCCTGCTATCACTGTAAGTCAGGAGCAGTATTACTCCCTTACCGTCTCCGATGGAATTCACTGTCCGGGATTTGACTCTGTTTATCTTGAAGTCTTTCCTATAGTGGAGCTATCGCTATTTTACGACCCCTTGGTTTGTTTTGGTGAATCTGCTAACATCGTGATAACTTCAAACTCAGAGGATCCCATCGACTTTAAGGTCAGCGATCAGTTCGGAAATATATATGCAATAGTTGAAGGTATGGTAAATTCACATAGTTTCAATATCACACTGACTGAACCCTTAAACCTTTTCCTATTTGATGTCTTTTCAGAAGCCGATATTTGTATTGAGTACGCCAATGCTACTGCGGAAATTTCTGTACTTCCTACCTATGAAATTAATCTCACCGATACCCTTTGTCAGGGAGAAAGTCTGTTTTTTATAAACGAGTGGCTGGACTATGAAGGTCAATTCACTAAAAACCTGGAAACCGAGATGGGATGCGACAGCATAATAAGTCTGCACTTAACAATAATGCCCACGGATTCAATAATCAACAGCATATGGAGCTGTTCTGAAGGAGCTATTGATACGAGTATAGTGGTATTAGAGAACCAATACGGCTGTGATTCAGTGGTGATGGAGATAGTGGAGTTTTACCCTCCTGATGAGACTTTTATTACTACTTTCAGTTGCCATCCCGGGGATGAAGAGCTGATAGTGGACACCCTGACCAATCAATTGGGCTGCGATTCTCTGGTATATACCGGAGTGCTGTATATAGCAGCGGACAGCACCTACCTGATTGAATACAGTTGTGAGTTGGGGCATGCGGGTATTTTCACAGATACGCTGACAAACAGCTATGGCTGTGATTCACTGATATTCAGGGAGGTGATCTACATTCCTGCCGATAGCATAGTGATGGTGGAGTACAGTTGCGATGAAAGCGATGCAGAGGTCGATATCGGGCATTACAGCAATCAATATGGTTGCGATTCAGTTGTTGTTTCCATAGTGGAGTACTTGTCGCCTGATACTACGCTCATTATGCTGACCTCCTGCGATCCCGCGGATGAAGGTACATTGATCGATACACTGACCAATAGTTTCGGTTGTGATTCGCTGGTGATCACCGAGACGAGTTTTACATTGACGGATTCCACCTTTTTGACTGTTTACAGTTGCGATGCTTCGGAGGAAGGGCTGCTGACAGATAGCTTGCTGAATGCGCAGGGCTGTGATTCGCTGGTGTTTACCCAAATAGTCTATTCGCCCCCTGATACGGTATATGTAAATGAAAGTAGTTGCGATCCGGATGAGACAGGGACTACCGAGATAGTCCTTCAAAACAGCCTGGGTTGTGATTCACTGGTAATTGTCTATACAGCGCTTTTGCCGAGCGATACTGTATATATTGCACAGACGAGTTGCGATCCGGATGAAGCGGGAACGCATATCCACTACTACACCAATCAATGGGGTTGTGACTCGATGGTAATCATAGAGGTGGAACTGCTTCAATCGGATGAGGTATTCCTCTACGAAAGTAGCTGCGATCCGCAACAAGCCGGGATATTCACGACACATTACGTCAATCAGTTTGGCTGCGATTCGGTAGTGGTAACCGAAGTGGAATTACTGCCCTCGGATACTGTTCAGATAATGAATTTCACTTGTGAAGCCGGACAACTGGATTCTACCTGGGTAGTTTATCAGAATCAATACGGTTGCGACAGTCTGGTGCTGTCGGTAACTATGGGAATGGAATCACCTGAAGCGGAG
>SLKL01000021.1 GCA_007134625.1 Saprospiraceae bacterium | reverse complement strand
TCGAGAAAAATATGCTGCAATAAATTGGTTGAATGATGAAGATAATTTTAAAAAATGGTGTGAAGGAAAAACTGGTTTTCCGTTAGTGGATGCAGGTATGCGCCAACTGAATACAGAGGGTTATATGCACAATAGAATTCGTATGCTGACTGCCAGTTTTCTTACTAAACACTTACTGATAGATTGGCGTTGGGGTGAAGCTTATTTCGCTGAAAAGTTATTGGATTTTGATCTGGCATCTAATAGCGGTGGATGGCAATGGGCTGCCGGATGTGGTACAGATGCTGCTCCTTACTTTCGTATCTTCAGTCCTGATGCTCAATTGAAAAAATTTGATAAGAATCTGAATTACGTAAAAAAGTACATTTCTGAGTTTGGTACGAGCGATTACCCGGAACCAATTGTCAATCACAAAGATGCAAGAGAACGTTGTTTAAGGGTTTATAAGGAGGCTTTAGACACTAATTAGCTATAACTGTTAGCTCTTGGTTTTTTAGTCTATTTAGTCTAAACCTTAAGCCCAATATCTAAATCCAACTCTTCCTGCTACTCTCTACCTTATACATGATAAAATCTCTGAGTGCAGATGCCTCTCCAATTTTAATATAAGGCACAGATAAACTTCCGGCTGCTGTATGTATATGGACATTGACGAGGTCTCTTTGCTGCATGTAAGGGGTTTGATGGAGACTGATACTTTGAATTTTGTAAAGGTATATCAGCTTCCAACTGTCTTCAATAATTCCTCTTTTTATGAACATGACATCGTCATTGATGCGCATTTCAAATTTTTTGTAGTAAACAAAAATTAAAAGGAAAATGAAGGGAAGGAAGAGTAAAAGCCACCAGTTCCATACTGAAAGCAACCAATAATTGATGACTATGGCTATACCTACTGGCAGCAATCCGAAAAATATGAAATATCGCCCCATCATTCTTTTGTCGGGCTTGAAGAACAGGTTGGGTTCCAGATTTACCCCACCAAAAAACTGATTTCGAAGCAAATCCAGATCGGCTTGTTTGCATCCGGGTATGTTTATCGACTGACTGTCTAATCCGTCATCACTTGATGCCTGTGCCATGCTCACAGAATAATACCCCACTAGTCTTCGGAGCGGATTGGTGTTCCACTTAAATATCTGTAATTTGTTGTTTCTCGCAGAAAATTCCCTTCTACTGAACAGACCGGAAGATGTTTTCAACCCATCTTTTATGTTGATCACCTTTAATGCAAAAAAGCGAATAACGGTAGTCACTATAGAAAGTAAAACAGCCAGTACAATGACAGCTAAAATAACCATGAAAATAAGCGATGGTACAATATTGTCCATGGCATTTAAAGCATTTCCAAGAACAGGCAAATCGTCCAGATCTTCAAGATATACCCAGTATTGAGAGAGGTATCCAAAGGTTACAGCTATCATTACTGAGGCGGAGCGCAGGTGATTATGGGTAAGACCTATTTTCAATAAATCAAAAAGGTTCAATGAAAACAAGGGTGGCTTTTCTACTAAATCTTCTGCAAAGTCCTCTAATTCCTCAGACTCAGGAAGGGCATCCTCACGCATCTCTAAAAGGTAATCACGTAAGGCATGTGCATCTGATTTGCTGAGCGCGTATATTTCAGATTCACTTGATTTGGAACCTGCTGTTTCCACAACAATTTTTACTACATTGAGAAGGCGGTGTACGACCGAGGCTTCAAAATTAATGACTTGTATCCTGTCAAAAGGTACGGAGGTATGTGTTCTGTTCAATAAGCCTCTGTTGATCACAAGGGCATCTTTTTTGATATAAAAATCAAAGCGAAAGTAGTGGAGTATGGATAGAAAAATAGAGATTGTACCTGTTGCCAGCGCAAATACAAGAAACACCAGCTCTATACTTCTTCCACCTGCAAAAAGAAGAACTATGAGTACCGGTAAAAACTGGACAATCAGACCTCGAACAAAATCTACTATTCGAATAATAATAGCTGAAATGTGTTGTCTGCGCGGTTCCGGAAAAGGGTTTTGACTATTCTTCTTCATCCTCCTCCGTTTTCTTTAGAATGAACTGCTTCATGTTTTCGGCTATTTTTGGCTCCAAACCCGGAATACTCAAATCTGAAGCCATACCACCTGCTGTATAAACTCGGAGTCGAGATAGCGTGAACAACTCTTCAAAGGGACCTTTTTTTAGCTCACAATGCTGTACCCTGTTGAATGGAATGGTGGTTACCGACTTAAAAATCAATCCAGTTTTGTAGGTAACATCTCTTTCTCTCAGGGCGAATCCCTTTCTGTAAAAACCCAGCCAACTAAGCGTTACAAGGGCTATGGCAAAAAGCAACCATCCGCCCATGAACTTGATTAAATTCATGAAAAAATTATCCAGAAAAACAGTGACTAAAAAAATCATCCCGACCCCAAAAAGGACAGCCAGAAAAATAGCATTCTGAACCAGAGTCATCCACAGATAATTTTTTTCCAGCTGCTGATAATTCACCTGATCGATTCGGGGAATCTGATCGGTGAGTAACTGATTATTTTCAAAATCCAAAATGGGATTAACCATGTCTGTCTCACTCTCCTGGGGCAATTCTGTGTTTTCTATCATAGTTGAAAATTTCTGAACCGTAAGATGCTGCGACCCTAAATTTTCGCAGCTTTCTTTAAAGAATCAATCAAACCCTTTAGCTGTTCAAGGCTTTTTACGTTTTTACGCATCAAAATTAAACTTTCTCTCGATTGTTTTAGCTGCATTTCTAAATTTCTTCCTTTTTCTGCTACAAATTGCATGATCGCAGAGAACTGTGGAGAGTTGTAATAAGTGGATTGTGGATTGGATGGAAAAAAGCATTTCATCACTTTGTTTTTAAGGATTAAACGCTCAATTCCCAATTTCTTACACACCCAGCGGATGCGAAATGCCTCCATTAAATTTTCTACTTCTTTGGGGAGTGGCCCAAACCTGTCTTTTAGTTTTTCGGCAAAGGCTGTCAGCTCCTCTTCTGTTCCCAGCTCATCCAATTCCTTGTATATTTTCAATCGCTCCTTGATATTGGAGATATAATTGTCCGGGATCAACATTTCAATATCCATATCTAATTCTACTTCACGCACATATGTACGCTGACTGTCGGTCAGTTCTTCTTCAAAAAGCGCGCTGAACTCTGTCTCTTTAAGTTCAATTATGGCTTCTTCCAGGATTTTCTGGTAAGCGTCATACCCAATGTCTGAAATGAAACCGCTTTGCTCCGCACCGAGCAAACTTCCCGCACCACGGATATCCAAATCCCGCATAGCAATGTGAATTCCGCTACCTAAGTCTGAAAATTCCTCTACTGTTTTAAGTCGTTTTCTGGCATCCGGTGTTAGCGCAGAAAAAGGTGGGGTAATGAGATAACAATATGCTTTGGTATTAGACCTGCCTACTCTTCCTCTGAGCTGATGCAAATCAGAAAGCCCAAAGTGGTGGGCGTTGTTAATTATAATCGTATTGACGTTGGCTATATCGAGCCCGGTTTCGATGATGTTGGTACAGAGTAACACATCCGAATTGCCGTGAATAAAATTCATGAGTGTTTCTTCGAGCTTTTTGGCTTCCATTTGTCCATGGGCGATTGAAAAATCCACGTCAGGACACATTTTTTTCAGCATCACAAGAATATCAGGCAGATTTTTCACCCTGTTGTGGACAAAAAATACCTGACCACCGCGCTCTATTTCATAGTAAATAGCATCGCGAATTACATCGGGATTATAGGCGCGCATTTCAGTATGTATGGGTTGACGATTGGGCGGTGCAGTCCTGAGAATTGACATATCCCGCGCACCCATAAGAGAAAATTGAAGTGTTCTGGGAATGGGTGTGGCAGTCAGCGTTAGGGTATCCACATTGACCTTCATTGCCCTTAATTTTTCCTTTGCAGTAACTCCGAATTTCTGCTCCTCATCTACCACTAAAAGCCCGAGGTCCTTGAATTTTACTTTTTTATTCAAAAGCCCGTGAGTGCCGATAACTACATCGATTTTTCCGTCTTGCAGCCCTTCGAGTATTTCCTTTTTTTGCTTGGCGGTTTTAAAGCGGTTGATGTACTCTACCTTTACACCAAATTCTGCCAGACGGTCATTGAAAGTATTGAAGTGCTGTAGTGCAAGAATAGTCGTTGGAACCAGTACAGCCACCTGTTTCCCGCCAAGTACAGCCTTGAAAACCCCTCTGATAGCTACTTCTGTTTTCCCAAAACCTACATCACCGCAGATGAGTCTGTCCATAGGATGGGGTTTTTGCATATCGGCTTTTACGGTTTCGGTTGCTGTTTCCTGATCGGGTGTATCTTCATAGATAAATGAAGCCTCTAATTCATTTTGCAGATAACCGTCCTCAGGAAAAGCAAAACCATCCGACCCTTTTCTTGCAGCGTATAATTTAATGAGCTTGGAGGCAATGTCTTTTACCTTTTTCTTGGTTTTTGCCTTGGTTTTAGCCCACACATCACTACCCAGTTTGCTGAGTTTTGGGGGAGTATCATCCTTGCCGATATACCTGCTGATTTTGTGTAGAGAGTGTATGCTGACATAGAGGATGTCATTGTTTTTATAGAGGAGACGTACTGACTCCTGAATGTGTCCATTGATATCTATTTTTTCAAGCCCGGAATATCTCCCTATACCATGGTCCATGTGCGTGACATAGTCCCCGGGCTGCATCTCCTTAATCATTCGCAATTGGATCGCCTGATCTTTGGAAAAACCTCTTTTTACCTTGTATTTGTGAAAGCGCCGAAAAATCTCATGATCTGTATAACAGGCTATTTTAAGGTCCTTATCGGAAAACCCTCTATCTATGGAGGCCATGACGGGATGCAATTTGGTGGTCGCCTCCATATCACTAAGGATGGCAGTTATCCGATTGTACTGTCGCGCATTGTCTGTAAATAAAAAACATTGATAACCTGCACTTTCTTTACGTTCCAGATCTTCAATTAGTAGTTTGAAGTTTTTATTGAAATTGGGTTGCGGTTCCGAATTGAAACTTATGGTTTCTTCATCCCTAAATTCCGGATAGTTGCCCAATCTGATTTTTTTGAACTTCTGTAAACCATCTGCAATTTCCCGGGTAGTAACGAAAGGGTTAGTTTTCAGATAGTTAATGGCTGCCTCATCCTCGTCTCCTGTAGTTATGGTCGTGGGTGTTTTTTGACCGACCTCAAATAAATGTTGTATGCCGTCAATAATAGCAGATTCTTCCTCAATAATTAAAATGCTGTCCTCCGGAAGAACATCAAATAGGCTGACTCTATCCGATTGTTCCATTTGGTTTTCCACATTGGGAACTATGCTGACACGTTCTAATTGTTTGATAGAAAGTTGATCCAATGGATGAAAAAGCCGAATACTTTCTACTTCATCTCCAAATAGTTCCACTCTGTAGGGCCATTCGCTTCCATATGAAAAAAGATCTACTATGCCTCCCCTGATGGAAAACTCCCCAGGTTCAGAAACAAAATCTACTCTGATAAAACCATAAGAAATAAGTATCTCCATCAAAAATTCGAGATCGATTTCCTCCCCTTTAATAAGCTTGATTTGTTTTTCCCGAAGTTTTCCCGGTGAGATTAATTTCTCAAAAAGGGCCTCAATATAGGTTACGAGAACGAATTTTTGATTTGTCGTACTGATTCTGTTAATTACTTCTGTCCGGTCTTTGAGTTGCTCTTTTTTTAGTCTGGAAAAATCACCTGCTTTTTTAAATGAATCAGGCAGGTAGCCTTTGTTGAGTTCCGGAGCAAGACTCTCCAGGTTGGAAAAAAAGTAAGCAGCCTCTTCTCTAGTCGGTAACATACACACCAAATGTGGAAAATGATGTGCAAGTCCTATAGTCGCTAAACTACTTGAAGCCCCACTCAAGCCATTGAGCTGTATCGCATTAACTTCCTCATTTCCAATCAGGGAGCTTATTTCTCTCAGCTGACTACATTGGGTGTAGTCTGCAATAATTTTTTTCAGGTTTTGATTTTCCACTTTTGCAAAGATAGTAGTTGCAGTTTTTTTTAATTGAGTGATTTGAATCTATTTCAAAGGAAATAAACTAACTCTATCCTAACGAAATTAGGGAGCATTGGTTTTGCGTGGGACCTGGCAGGAAAAACTAACTGAGGTTAATATTTATGGGTCCGCTCCGAAAACCCCTTTCTATTACAAATTGCTGCAAAATCCAATATCTTCGT
>SLKL01000165.1 GCA_007134625.1 Saprospiraceae bacterium | reverse complement strand
GATTTCTAATGCATCCAATCAGTTCAAAAAAAATTAAAGACGAGCAAGTAATTTCCCTTCACAATTTACCATGCTGAAAGTCTGTCTAAATCCTTAAAGGCCGATTATTATTCCAATCTGAATTAGAATTCTGTCCGCAAACCGGAACTAATTTATATCTCTACATTTTAGATGCTTGCGAAATAAAATCCCAAATCCCAAGGGCTGCATTTTTCATAATGGGTATTTGGGAATTTTTGTCAGCCGGAGCGAGGCCACCGAGACTTAGGGTGTTGATTTCGGAGAGATACCGCAAACCGTCATCTCCGGTTAAAGTATCGAAGCCAAAGAGTACTACGCCGTGCTTTTTCATATCCTTAATCAAATCAAATGCTATGGCAGTTTCTCTTTCATCGGGCTGTGAATCAACCGACCGACCACCCTGAGATACATTACACAACCAATTCCCCTCCGGTGGCAAACGCAATGTTGCCCCAAGAATGGTCTCATTGGAAATCATAATCCGTTTATCTCCCAAATGCACATTGGACAAATACTTCATCGCCAGATATTCAAAGCTGCCGTCTCCTTTTAGTTTTTCGAAAAAAGTAGTTAGGTTCGTCTCAATATTCCCTTCCCAGACTTTTTGACCGTCAATTTTCACCAGCCCCCTGCCTCCGTAATCTTCCAATGGTTTAAGCACTATAGGAAAATCAGCCGCAAATTCCTGAATGTCCTCCGTACTTTTACAATGTCGCATAGGAGGGCACCACTGAGGGTAGTTTAACAGAAAAAGCTTATTCCCGGTTATTTCCACGCCTGAAGGCCGATTAATTATTCTTTTTTCGTCAAAATTATCTCTCAAAAAATCAAAAAATCCGATGGGAATGGGTCTTGGCAACCTCAAGATAATCCAGTCAAAATCAGCAATTCCTTGCACCTCTAAGTCCGATCTATAAAATTGATGATCCGCTGAAAACTGAAAATCCTCGGTAGCCCGTCTTACCGATACCTCTTTGCTGTTCATTTCATAAAAGAAATCATTATTCACTTCAAGACCACGACTTGCTACATAAAAGTCGGAATCCGGTCTAAGTTTTTTCAACATACCAACCAATTCATAGACAGAATTTTGTACAGTATGGGCACGGTGATCAGTTAATACAAGAATTTTCATCTGTAAAAGAATCATTACTTTATACAAATATGCAAAATAATTATGAATTTTGGGTTTCGATAAGTGAAAACCGTTTTTTGTGATGGAAGGCTTAGACCTACCCCTTCGCCTGATGTATCTCTTCCACCAGACGCTGATCATTATTCAGGGAAAGGAATAATTTCTGCTTGAGTTGTCCCTTGCTGTTAATTAGCAATTTTGCCATATTGTCGATAGCAATCATTGAAGAAATTGTTTGAATGTAGCCCTCTATTAAATCATCCAGCCCAACTCCCATTTTATTGAAATCCCTGCGATCAGTAAGCATCAGTCGGTTGGAGTCTGTTTCAAAGGTTCCCTCACTGATCTTTTTTGAAAGATTGGTTCCTAAAATAGCCCATGAGTCGGTGCCATCCTTCAGAATATCTTCCAGGTGTTTAGCCGCCCTGCGACCATACAAGCACAAAGGCATTATACCATCCTTGCCGGCACATACCATCATCCGGATATCACAGACGTAGCTTTGCCCCTTTATATTGGGCATGGTTCCGACGTGGTACAGCTTCCCTTTCTTACCCTTGGAGGTCCAGTGATAATTTCCGATGAGTGATTGTACAATGAATTGATTATACGGGTGGTCTATTTCCATAAAGCTTTTCAGCTCTTTTTCACTTGTTATGGTATAAACACCTTGTCCTGCGTTGGAGTACGGAATCTTAATTACGGCATGCCCTCCAAACATTTTTACATAAAGTGGAACCTCAGCTTTAGTCACATCCCAAATAGTTTCAGGCGTGTTAATTTGAATCCCGGATTGCTCGTATTCTGCATTGAAAATATCGTAAGCCTTAGCAGCAATCATTTTATTTCTACCACCTGCAAGACAGGCTATTATGGGGTTTAAAATCTTGGTTTTGGTCAATATCGGAATTCTGTTCCAGGGACGTTGGGTGACGTAGCGGAATGCAGCGCGGATAGGGTGCCAGTTTTTGTCCTCACCAAATACATACATCATACCATCGTCAAACCTGACAGCACGGGGATGTAAGTGATCTTTAAACTCAGTGAGATGGACTTTTTCCCCGGTCAGCTCGGCTATAACAGCAGCGTAACCTGATGCCTCCATTATGTTTTTATCATAAATAACCGCCAGACCACCCTCCTGAGGAGTAGTTTTTGACCGCAAAAAAGGCATGAACGCACTATTTATCAAGTGTTTATAGGTCCCCATTTCCTGATGATCACTCATCAATGGCATGGATTTTTGACCGGATGGACAGGAGTTGTTCTCAATTACCACCATTTCTCTTTTGCCTTTTTCAGTTGCGACATTAATCAGGTCAGCTCCTCCCCATCGAAAATATTTAGGTTTATGCGTAAGCAATTGACTCAAAGCATCTCTATCAACCCCGGGATGTAAATGACAATACCGCTCTATGATGCGGACGGGAGATAAATGTAAAAAAAAGTCAACCATCGGGTGCAGCGTAGCATTGAGTGCCTTGGGGTACCAATGATTTTCAGCTTCAAAAGTTCCGGGTAAAACTGTCTGTGCCGTAAAGTCAGGCGCTTCGAAATTCATATCAAATTCTTTTTAACAAAGTCCGATGCAAATGTACAGATAAGTTTATTTTCTTTTCAGAACAGCCGGTTTAAAACATTGGAAATTATTGATAATTTAATTCAGAGAAAAAATATATCGTAACTATTTACGACCTTAGACCCCTTTCCGGGTCATCTACTAAATAGTTACAAAAGATGCCGGTCTTACAGACCTTTTTAAACCTTATGTCTTGTGACTACAAAGATTTCGGTCCTATGGACCTATTTTACAATCAAGTTAATATGTAGGATTTTGAGCTTGATTAATATTCCGGCGTCAATGATCCATTTTTGAAATCCAGTTTTTAATATGAACTTGTGTCAAAATCATTGTTCATTAGTGAAGAATACTTCATAAATCCCGCAAAATCTCGATCAAGCCAAAGGCATGAATTTATGCGATATCTAAGGTCGTAAATAGTTACGATTTTTCTCTTTTCTTTTTTAAAAAAAAACAAGGAGTTGCCAGCAAGTTTAGTAAAGATGTCGTAACATAGTTGCGATGATTACTTTTTTATACCTCAGTGGACAAAATAAAGTGATGAGGTAATTATTTAGTAGATGACCCTGAAAGGGTCCTACATTAATAACCACGGGTATCTCCCGTGGTTATTAATCTGAAAATCTCCCAAATTTTGGCGGGATTTTTGCATTAAAAAAGCAAAAATCATGACAAATCTTGATCAAGCCAAAGGCATGAATTTATGCGATATCTAAGGTCGAAAATAGTTACAATACATCTTCCTAAATGAGAGCAACCAACTTCACGATTAAAAAAAGGCAACCAAGTAGGAAAATCATCCCCTACACCAAAGCCAACTCAAGGACTTCCTTCATGTTTTTCACATAATGGAATTCAAGCCCATCAAGGTATTCAGCCTTAATTTCCTGAACGTGTTTTTCATTGTCTTTACAGAGAATCACCTCTTTGATTCCTGCCCTTCGGGCTGCCAGCACTTTTTCCTTAATACCGCCTACGGGAAGTACCTTACCTCTCAATGTAATCTCTCCGGACATGGCGAGATAGGGTTTGACCTTTTTTTCGCTCATAGAACTCGCAATAGCCGTGAGCATAGTGATACCGGCTGAGGGTCCGTCTTTTGGTATTGCGCCCTCAGGTACATGCAGGTGAATATCCGTTTTATCAAAATTATCGGAATCAAGACCATAGGAATCAGCATTGGCTTTGAGAAAACTCAATGCAGTAGAGGCAGATTCTTTCATCACATCACCCAGATTTCCGGTGAGCGTTAATTTGCCCTTACCTGTATTTTTGGAGGTTTCGATAAACAGAATATCTCCACCGACCGCAGTCCACGCCAATCCAACAGCAACACCGGGTATGCTGACCTCATCGTAGAGATCCGGCTGAAACTTTTCAGGACCGAGAATATCCTTGAGCGCATCAACAGTCACAGTATAGCTCTTGGCCTCCTCCATTGCCACTTTTTTAGCAACATGACGCATCATCGCAGCAATCACTCTGTCCAGAGAACGCACCCCTGATTCGCGCGTATAAAGACTTATCGCCTTGGTCAGCACTTTCCTGCTTATTCGTATCTGATTACCTTTCAAGCCGTGAGCTTCACGCTGTTTGGGAATCAAATGCTTGATGGCAATTTCCACTTTCTCTTCGGTAGAATAACCGCTGATTTGAATAATCTCCATCCTGTCTCTCAATGCCGGCTGAATAGTCGCCATAGAGTTAGCAGTAGCGATAAAAAGCACTTTGGACAAATCGTATTCCAGTTCCAGATAGTTGTCGTGAAAAGAGTCATTTTGCTCAGGATCGAGAACTTCCAATAATGCCGAAGAAGGATCACCTCTGAAATCTTTTCCGATTTTATCTATCTCATCCAGAATAAAAACAGGATTAGATGTTTGGGCCTTTTTGATCGCCTGTAAAATTCTGCCCGGCATAGCACCGATATAGGTTTTTCTGTGTCCCCTGATTTCGGACTCATCGTGAAGACCACCAAAGGACATTCTGGCAAATTTTCGGCGCAAAGATCTCGCTATGGATTTCCCTAAGGAGGTTTTACCCACACCGGGAGGGCCGACAAGGCACAATATAGGCGCCTTCATGTCACCCTTCAATTTTAAAACTGCGAGGTGTTCAAGTATTCGCTCTTTTACTTTTTCGAGTCCATAGTGATCCCTATCCAGTATTTCTTTTACCTTCAAAAGATCGAAATTGTCCTTACTTACTTTATCCCAGGGAAGATCAAGCAAAAACTCCACATAATTAAAAGTTAGTGAGTACTCCGCCATTTGGGGATTAATTCGCTTGAGTCGGGTCACCTCCTTGTCGAAGGCCTCCTTCACATTTTTTGGCCACTTCTTTTTATCAGCCCTTTTTATTAAATCATGCAGATCTGAACCGGGACCCGATTGTCCCAACTCCTCCTGAATAGTTTTCAGCTGTTGATTGAGGAAATAATCTCTTTGCTGCTTTTCTATATCTGAGCGGGTTTTAGACTCAATTTTATCCTTGATCTCCAAAAGCTGCAGCTCTTTATCCATATACTCCAACACCATGGAACCCTTATTCAGCAGATCGTTGTCCTCCAAAATACGCTGTTTATCCACTACAGAGATATTAAGGTTGCTCGCCATGAAATTGATTAAAAATATGTTGTTGGTAATATTTTTAATCATCATGATGGACTCCATTGGAATGTTTGGAGACAATTCAATAATGCGCTTTGATTTTTCTCTGATGGACTTAGTCAATGCAGAGAATTGCATTTTATCATAGGGGGTGTCATACTCTATGGGAGAAATTTTTCCCATTAAAAAAGCAGAATTAGTCAGCAATTCATTCAGTTCAAACCTTTTTCTTCCCTGCAAAATAGCAGTGGTAGAACCATCGGGCATTTTAAGTAGCTTGATGATTCTCGCGACTGTTCCAATTTTGTACAGATCATTTTGAACGGGATCCTCAACTTTGGGATCCTTTTGAGCAAGAACACCTATGTATCTGTGCTTTTGAAAAGAGTCCTGTAATGCCGAAAAGGATTTGCTTCTCCCCACATTTATTGGGATAACTACCCCGGGAAAAAGAACAGTATTCTTTAGCGCTATTAAGGGTAAAGCCTCGGGATACCGCTCATCCTGAGAGGGTTCCTCTTCATCGGTAACAGAAATTATCGGTAAAAACTCCGGCTCATCTGCAGGACCGGCATCGTATATTATATCTTCAAACATATTTCAACTTTCATTATCAATGAACTCCGTATTTATAGTAACGGATGAGTATGGGTATTTGATGAACTCTAACTTATTAAAGTCAGAAAAACTGTGTTCAAGTTTTATGCCATCGCAATATTCATCGGAAATTGGCAGATAATTATTGTTAGCATAATTAATGACCTGCCATTACGTCATGCTTCAACCAATTCGCCGGCATCCGCATTTTTTAAGGCTTCTTCCGCATTCAACTGATCTATTTCAGCGCGCAGGTTTTCGATGATAAACT
>SLKL01000112.1 GCA_007134625.1 Saprospiraceae bacterium | reverse complement strand
TCTTTAAACTAAAAACTAATTAAGCCTCTTCCTCATCCGGCGAGTCAATTACATATTCATCTTTCCAATCCGTCAATGAAAGATACATGATGAGGATGCCACCAAATGCCATCCCCAAATGAGCCAACAGCCTTAATAAAGGCGTGAGATTCTCCAGGAATCGCAAAAAGACAAATCTAATGCCCATTAATTCAAACACGATAGACAGGAAGCCCATTGCAAGAAGAAGGAATCCAAGGAGAGCAAAATATGGTTTTTTATTAGTTGACATCAATTGTGAAGTTTATTGAAATATTTATATTTTTACCTTTTGAAAAAACTGCTCAGGAGTTTGCAAATTTATAATGCAGGAATCGAAAAAAGGTTATGATTGGGAAGAAAGTTGAAAAGTTAAAAAATTTAAAAGGGATTAGTAATGACAGTTGCGATGCGATTGGATTGCATCATTTAAAATTTCCAATTATTTAAGCAGCGATTTTATTTAAGCCTTTAAAGAAGTTAATAGTCCATTAGTACGAAATAAAATGGTTTTGCAGAAAGAAGAAAAAGTGTCTATTATTGAGTGTCCCCGAGATGCCATGCAGGGGCTGCGGGAATTTATTCCTACAGAAACAAAAGTTGATTATTTGAATCAGCTTTTGAAAGTTGGTTTTCATACTATAGATTTTGGTAGTTTTGTTTCTCCGAAAGCCATTCCACAATTGAAGGACACAGCTGAGGTGCTGGAGGGCTTGGATAAAGAATTATTGAAAAAAAACAGATTGTTAGCCATTGTCGCTAATCTCAGAGGGGCTAAAGCTGCATCTGAACATTCACAAATTGATTATCTTGGATATCCCTTTAGTATTTCTGAAACCTTTCAATTGCGAAATACCAATGCTACTATTGATGAATCCCTTGATAGACTTAGTGATATTATGGAAATTGCTAAAGATTCCGGGAAGCAAATGGTAGTTTATCTTTCAATGGGTTTTGGTAATCCCTATGGGGACCCGTGGAATGCTGAAACCGTTATTAAGTGGTCTGAAATTTTATACAGTCTCGGTGTTAAAATTCTAATGTTGTCAGATACCATTGGTGTGGCAAGGCCGGAAAGTATTAGCTATATTTTTGGTAAGGTTATTCCAATTTTCCCTGATGTTACATTTGGTGCACATTTCCATACAGCTCCTCACAATTGGAAAGAAAAAATAAAGGCTGCCTTTGATGCGGGTTGTAGAAGGTATGATGGTGCAATAAAGGGCTATGGTGGATGCCCCATGGCGAAAGATGATTTGACCGGCAATATGCCCACGGAGAATGTTTTGAGTTATTTTGCAGAGCGAAAAATACAAACGGGGATAAATGCTGATGAATTTGATCGTGCAGTATTACATTCTGCAAAAGTATTTCCTTTGTAATAAATTTTTTCTTGTAAAATGTCTGATTTTTTATAACTTGCCGCTAATTTTATACATACTTCCAAGTTTCTTTTATAACCTTGTCAAAAATCAATTATGAAAAGTATTTTTACTCTCTTGTTATCAGGAATCCTTCTTGTTTTTTCTTACTCATTAAACTCTCAAAATTTTTTAGATCAAATCAATTTCAATCAAGATAGGTTTGAAAATATGCGAACTATAGATCTTTTTGAAATTGAAAATAGAATAAAAAATGAGCATTTAGAAGGAACAGGTCTTAAAAACGGTCTTGTATTAAATCCGGATTTTGAGGCAATTAGTGATATCCTGAATCAACCAGGTAACGGGTTGAAAATAAATTTACCGACTTCAGAAAATCATACCATTACCTTAATGCTTCAGGAAGTTAATATTTTCGCAGATGGAGCAGTGGTCAGAACATCTTCAGGAGACAGTTATGATCTGGATTTTGTCGATGGTCGTTTTTTCTGGGGAATCGTTGAAGGTTCTCCAAATTCAATGGTAAATCTAAGCTTTTTCGAAAATCAGATTATTGGATATGTTTCAATTGGCATGCATGATTTTACACTTGGAAAATTAAAAGATAATACTAAAGGGCTGCATGTTTTTTATCACAATGGTGAGCTTCTATTGCCCTTTCAGTTTGAATGCCATATGGATGAAGAAACCCATAGGGTAGGAACTTCCGAAAACTATCACTCTCACAGTTCAAGGAGTACAGATGGTTGTATTAATATGTACGTAGAGACAGATTACAATGTGTTTCAGGATAAAGGGTCAGTTAGCAGTGTAGTCGAATATGTACTTGGGCTATTTAGTCAGGTAATTATACTTTATGCGGATGAGGATATTGACATGGCGGTTAGTGAGATCTTTGTTTGGGATAGTCCCAGTCCTTACAGTGGTAACGATGCTTTTGATTTTCTTGATCAGTTTTCAGACGAATTGGATGGAAACTTTAATGGAGACCTTGCGCATTTATTAAGAATAGGACCATCTTTAGGGGGTGTGGCATGGGTTGATGTTTTATGTAATTGGAATCCTTATTTCAGCACTGGATTTAGTGGTATAGCGAGTTCTTATCAGGATGTTCCTACCTACAGTTGGTCAGTAAATGTTGTTGCTCACGAAATAGGTCATAATGTTGGTTCAGGACACACACATGGTTGTTATTGGAATAATAATTCTCAAATTGATGATTGCGGAAATGTATTTGCAAATAATAACGGTTTTCCTGTAGAAGGTGAAGATTGTTTTAATCCCAATAATCCAATTATCCCGTCAAATGGGGGTACAATTATGAGTTATTGTCACCTGATTCAAGGAGTGGGGGTTAACTTTAACAATGGATTTGGTCCCCAAGTAGGGGATTTAATGAGGGCGAGAGTCAATAGTGCAAATTGTCTTGGTGACTGTGCAGGTGTTAATTTCCCAGTTGCAAATTTTTCAGCTGATCCCATTTTTGGATGTGCACCAATGGAAGTACAGTTTACGGATTTATCTGAAAATGATCCCACAGCTTGGTTTTGGGATTTCCCAGGTGGTAATCCAGCTAGCTCAAGTGATCAGTCCCCTGCTGTATTATATGATGCTGCCGGTGTTTTCGACGTTACACTAGAGGTCGTTAATAATGATGGAAGCGATGAATTAACATTCCCTGAATATATTACTGTTGAAGATTTGCCTGAGGCTGCATTTAATTTTAATACGGATGGTTTGACTGTTGGATTTATCAATAGTTCAGAGGATGCTTTTTCTTTTCAATGGGACTTTGGGGATGGCAACAGTAGTTTTAATGAAAGCCCTGTTCATACCTATGAAAGTGGTGGTACATATACTGTACAATTGACTGTATTTAATAATTGTGGTGAAGATGATTTTACTGTTCAAATCGATGTTTTTGAAGCGGTTGAAGCTGACTTTACAAATAACGTTTCTATTGGTTGTGCACCGCTAACAGTAGAATTCAGTGATAACAGTTCCGGAGATCCTGACTTTTTTCAATGGGAATTTCCTGGTGGTAGTCCCAATAGTTCCAACGAAGAAAACCCTGAGGTGATTTATTCTAACCCCGGCATATTTGATGTAAGCTTAACTGTTGGAAACCCACTTGGGAATTCATCTGTAGAAAAAGAGGAGTTAATTGAAGTGCTTCCACAAACTGAGGCCGACTTTGAAGTTGAAATTACAGATCGTCAGGTAGTCTTTTTAAATCTAACCGAAAACATCGATTCGCTTAGTTGGGATTTTGGTGATGGAAGTATGAGTACTGACTCCATGCCCGAACATGAATATGCTGAAGATGGAGTTTATGAGGTCACCCTTGTAGCATTTGGCATTTGCGGTATTGATACAGTATCCAGGACAATTGAGGTATTTACCCCTCCCTCTGCTGATTTTGACTTTACAGCAGACGGCAATTGCGTTCCTGTTACAGTAACTTATATCAATACTTCTTCGGCTAATACTGATAGTATTATATGGGAGTTCCCCAATGGTAATCCAACAAGTTCATCTGCTGATACTGTGGAGGTAGTCTATGAAGAGGCGGGCACATTCGGGTTTAGCCTGATAGCATTTGGAGCAGGTGGGATAGATACGGTTTTTGATGTTTCACTACTCACCCTTGAATCTGCTCCATTTGGAGAATTTATATTTTCAGTAGATGATTTTGAGGTTTCCTTTATTCAAATCGTTACAGATGCTGATGATTGGTTATGGGACTTTGGAGATGGAAATAGTAGTACTGAAGAAAACCCCATCCATGTTTATGAGAATGAAGGGCGCTATGATGTTGTTTTGACTTTATTCAACTCTTGCGATACCATTGAATCATCCCAAGTTCTTACGATTGGTGATTTTCCTGCCGCGTCCTTTACAGTTGAAGGTGAAAGTGCTGGTTGTACTCCCTTAACTGTTAACTTTAGTAATCAATCGTCTCCTGAAAATGCTGACTTTCTATGGATTTTTGAAGGTGGTAATCCCGAGACGTCTGATGATGCTAATCCTACTGTAAATTATGATACTCCCGGACAATATCCTGTTATTCTAATCGTGAGCAATGCACTTGGTCAGGATACCATGCAAATAAATGAGCTTATAGATGTTTTTGGAATACCACAAGCTCAATTTGATGTTTTAGAAGGAGAGGATGGGCTCTTTGAGTTTATAAATTCTTCAGTTGATGCCAATAGCTACTTTTGGGATTTTGGTGATGGCAATTCATCATTGGATGAAAATCCTGAACATCAATATGAGGTCAGTGGAGATTATCTTGTTGAGCTTATTGCCACTAATAATTGCGGTTCTGACACAACTACAATGGAAATTCAATACACCTATGTATATATTTTCGATGAATTGAGTGCAAGACTTTTTCCAAATCCCAGTGCAGGTTTGATTTTTGTTGAATTTAGTGAAGAAATCGGTTCAAATGTAGAGTATAAAATTTTTGATTTGAGCGGTAAGAAATTGAAAGCAGGGGAATTAAGTCAAGGAATAATCAAACATTCGATTGACTTGGATGAACTCCCATCAGGGGCTTATTTTATTCAATTTTCAAACAATCAAAAAGCATCCAATACGATGCAGATTCAGGTAATAAAGGATTAATTACTCTTGTTAGTGAATTTTACGGTATTTGATCTATTGAATTTTATTAGTGAATAATTTTTAATAATGAAAAAATTAATCCTGATCAGGCATGCCAAATCCAGTTGGTCAAATCCGGCTCTACCCGATAGGGAAAGACCACTTAATAAGAGGGGATTGAGAGATGCTCCTTTGATGGCTGAACTTATATCCGCTGAATGCAATGCACCTGATTTAATTCTTTGCAGTAGCTCGAAAAGAACCCGACAAACTGTTGAGTATTTCTCAGATAAATGGGGATTAGCGAGAAATAAAATTAATTACAAAGACGGTATTTATCATGCCTCAACAGATCAATTGATGCACGAGATAAAAAGAATAGATGAAGATTTGAATTCTGTTGCCATAGTTGGGCACAATCCCGGGCTCACTTTTTTGGTGGATGAATTAGTTCGCTATGATGCCCCGGATAATATTCCTACTTGTGGCATTGTAATTCTTGAATCGGATAGCGATTTTTGGAGTTCCTTTGATGCTGCAAGAATTAGACTGATAAAATATTTCTACCCGAAAAAGCATTTAGATATTTATAATTGATTACAAAATTGAGGTACTTAGTTTTTTTCTTTTTTTGCATTCTCTTTTTTTCTCTTAATTCATGTCAGAAATCAGGGGGTGACGTTCTCGATAGATTTTCTGAAGAAGAATTGATTGAGTTATTGGCTGATGTATCTATGGCAAGAGCCGCAGTATCAGGTTGGCCGGGAGCTCTCGCAGATAGTGTAAAAACAGATCACTATCGCATTATTAGCCAGTTACACGGTATTGAGGAAAATGAATTGTATCTTATTTTAGAGGTATTAAGTGATCATCCTGATTATTTTCAAAAATTGTTGAATGCTGCAGCTGATAGTTTGCGGAATCGAAACGAAAGAATAAAACTTCCGGATTAGGAAGTTTTATTCAAATCTAAAAATTGTTAGTTAAATAAAGCAGATATCTTAAACTTAAGTTGAACAAAAAGATTGGCTTCTACTATCATGCAATTGCGTTCTTTGGAATATGCGCCCTCCCGTAAAAGGAAACCATATCTAAATATGGTAAACCGATTTCTATTCTAATACCTTTATGCATTCAACTCTTCAACTAATTCAGCTTAATTTCAAGATTTTTTTTGAGTAAACTCATTTTAGTATCTTTGCGCTTTTTGAATAACAAGCAGGAAAAATATGAATAT
>SLKL01000150.1 GCA_007134625.1 Saprospiraceae bacterium | reverse complement strand
TTTCAGTGAACTGGATTCAGGTGAAAAACAGCAGGAAAGCCTGGGCACAGATGTGCTCAACGTTTTTTGGCAATCCCTCTGAAAGCCTTGAACTGATAGGGGTTACAGGAACCAATGGGAAGACTACTATTGTGAATTTACTTTTCGATCTTTTTTCAGGTCTGGATATCAAAGCGGGTATGTTATCGACTATAGGTAACAAGATCGGTGGAGACTTTTACCCGGGAACCCATACTACACCTGATGCGTATGAAATCAATTCGATTTTGTCAAAAATGGTGGATGAAGGCTGTCGATATGCTTTTATGGAGGTGAGTTCCCATGCTTTGGATCAGGAGCGAACCGCAGGTTTGAATTTTGCCGGGGGTGTTTTTACTAATATCACTCACGATCATCTGGATTATCACGGTACATTCAGTGAATACATAAAAGCTAAGAAAAAGTTTTTCGATGAGCTGTCAGCTGATTCGTTTGCGCTTTTTAACGCGGATGACAAAAATGGAAAGGTGATGATGCAGAATACCAAAGCGGAAATCTTTAGTTACAGTATTTCCCGTGAGGCAGATTACAAGTCCAGAATAATTGAGAATTCAATAGAGGGTTTGCAATTGGTTTTGGATCGTTTTGAATCGCATTTTTTACTATCAGGCGAGTATAATGCATCGAATATTACAGCGGTATATGCAGTCGGTCGCATTCTGGGATTCAGTAGTGTGGAGCTGCTTACTGCGATGAGCAAAGTCAAAGCCCCGGAAGGAAGATTTGATCATGTTCATTTTAATCCGGGTTTGCCAAAAGCACTCGTAGATTACGCACATACGCCCGATGCATTGAAAAATATTCTGGAGTCCATCGCTCAGTTGAAAAGGCAGGGTCAAAAATTGATAGTTGTTTTTGGCTGTGGAGGAGATAGAGATAAAACGAAACGACCAGAAATGGGAAAAATAGCTGCGAAATATGGTGATGAAGTGATTATTACTTCTGACAATCCGCGGTCTGAAAATTCGGCAATTATAATTGAAGACATCGCTCAGGGAATAAAAGAGAGCGATTTATATAAAGTGAGGAGAGTGACAGACAGAGCGGAGGCCATTAGAACGGCATGTAGAATAGCAAAAGTAGAGGATATTATCCTGGTGGCGGGAAAAGGCCACGAGAAGTATCAGGAAATTAACGGGGAAAAAGTTCCCTTCGACGATAAAGAGAAAATCCGGCAAGCCCTGTGCATACCGGAGTAAAGATGTAGGTTTTTTTATTTAAATCAGGTTTGGTTAACAGATGCAGCAAGGTTGCTGAAAAGATTAGGTTGGACTTTTTAATAGGCAACCTGCTGCTCTCTGTTTTTAATCACTGCAAATGTTGTACCACTTTTTTGAATTCTTAGAGAGTAATTATGATTTGCCCGGTACTGGGCTCTTCAAGTTCCTCACATTCAGGGCAGGACTGGCGATTATTATCTCTTTGATTATATCTGTGATCTTTGGAAGCAAGATCATCAATTATTTGAAAAAAAAGCAAATTGGCGAATCAGTCCGTGACCTTGGTCTTGAAGGACAAAAGCAAAAACAAGGTACCCCAACAATGGGTGGAATAATAATTATTCTTGGAATATTAGTGCCTTGCCTTTTGCTCTCGGATTTGACCAATATATATATCCAGCTAATGCTACTGGTAACCGTTTGGATGGCAATTATCGGATTTGTAGACGACTACATTAAAGTCTTTAAAAAAGATAAAGGCGGTTTAAGTGGAAAATTTAAGATCCTTGGTCAGGTCGGAGTTGGATTGATAATAGGAGTAGCCATGCTGGCAAGTGATCAGGTAGTTGTGAGAGTAAGCATGGATAAGGCAGTAGAAAAAAATTATGAAGTAATAAGGGTTGTAGAGACCCAATTAAGCGAAAACAGCGAACCGAAACAAATGGCATACGTAAAAACAACACTAACTAATGTTCCTTTTCTCAAAGATAACAACTTTGATTACAAGGTTTTAGTGGCGTTTTTGGGTGATAATGCTTATAGAGTTGTCGGGATTATATTTGTTTTGATTGCTATTTTTATAGTTACGGCTGTCTCAAATGCTGCTAATCTAACTGATGGTCTCGATGGACTTGCTGCCGGTGTTTCAGCAATTATCGCTTCCATTCTTGGGGTATTTGCTTATGTCTCCGGACATAATATTTTCGCTGATTATCTCAATATCCTTTATTTGCCCTATTCCGGAGAGCTAGTGATTTTTAGCGCCTGTTTTATTGGTGCTTGTCTCGGTTTTCTCTGGTACAATGCCTACCCGGCAAAAGTATTTATGGGTGATACGGGATCACTTGCATTGGGGGGTATTATTGCTACCCTGGCTATTGTCCTGAGAAAAGAATTACTAATTCCATTGCTATGTGGGATTTTCTTGATTGAGAATCTCTCAGTCATGATACAGGTAGCATGGTTTAAATATACAAAGAAAAAATACGGTGAAGGGAGGCGAGTCTTTTTAATGGCGCCACTACATCATCATTATCAGAAAATGGGTATGCACGAATCAAAAATCGTAACCCGATTCTGGATCATAGGAGTGTTATTGGCAGTAATTACTGTCATCACATTAAAGATAAGGTAAGTAATGCAGTTTGGATTAAACATATACGACAGACTTAAGGGCGAGAAGTACATCTGGCTGGTAATGCTGATATTGCCGGTATTCTCTGCTCTTGTTGTATATAGTGCAACCGGCGGTCTTGCTTATACTGCTCAAGGTGGAAATACAGAGTATTACTTTTTGAAGCATTTGGGCATTCTGGCAATGGGACTGGGTTTGTTGTGGACATTTTACAGAGTACATTATATGTTTTTTGCTAAGGTGTCCGGGATATTGCTGCTGACGGCTATTGTTCTACTGGTATTGACCCTGGTTGCAGGAGTGGAAATTAATGGAGCGAGAAGATGGTTGAGAATTCCAATAGTGGATATGACTTTCCAAACCTCCGATTTTGCGAAGGTGGCATTGGTTATTTACCTGGCGACTCAGTTATCACTAAACCGCTCTTGTCTGGCGAACCTGAAAACTGCCTTTGTTCCTGTATTGCTGCCGATAGTTTTGGTATGCGCTTTGATTGCTCCAGCGGATTTATCTACTGCACTGATGCTATTTCTCACCTGCTTTACTTTGATGTTTGTAGGTCAGATGAATTTAAAGATATTGGGGTCAATGGTAATGGTTGGAATTTTTGTGGTATCACTGATTTTTGTTTGGGGTGCATACTTTCCGGATCTGATTAGGTCAGAAACCTGGACCTCGAGAGTGATGGCTTTTACCTCAGGAGGTGGTGATACCTATCAGGTTGATCAGGCAAAAATTGCCATAGCCGGCGGTGGCTTGACAGGTGTAGGACCCGGTAATAGTGTACAACGTAACTTTTTACCTTCTCCCTATGCGGATTTTATTTATGCGATTATTGCGGAGGAATGGGGTTTTATCGGTGGTTTATTAGTGCTTTTTGCCTTCATGTTTATTTTCTTCAGGTCTATTAGTCTAGTGAAAAACAGTCCCAAAGCATTTGGAGCCCTGTTAGCAGTCGGACTCAGTGTCATGCTTACATTACAGGCATTATTGAATATGGCGGTTTCCGTTAATTTGCTACCGGTAACAGGATTGACCTTGCCTTTGATAAGTATGGGAGGAACATCTGTGATATTTGCCTGCATCAGCATTGGAATGATATTGAGTGTAGGGAGGCACGTGGTAGGTGATGTGCCCGAGGATAAATTGGTAAAAACAGAGGTAGAGTATGAGAGTACTGATTAGTGGAGGTGGAACCGGGGGGCATATTTTTCCCGCTGTAGCAGTAGCGGATGCCCTTGTGGAATTGGTTCCGGATTGTGAGATACTTTTTATAGGGGCAGAGGGAAAAATGGAAATGGAAAAAATCCCGAAAGCGGGATACGAAATAATAGGATTACCGATCAGAGGAATACAAAGGAAGCTGAGTTTAAAAAATGTGATGGTTCCTTTTCGATTGGTGAGTAGTTTTTTGAAAGTAAGAAAAGTGATTGCCGATTTCAAACCGGATGTCGCTTTTGGAACGGGAGGTTACGCAAGTGCTCCCGCATTAAAAATGGCCCAATGGATGGGAGTTCCAACAGCGATTCTGGAGAGCAATAATTATCCGGGGCTCGCTAATAAATGGTTAGCTAAAAGTGTGGAAAAGGTTTTTGTTGCATTTGAGGGCTTGGAGCGGTTTTTTCCAAAAGAGAAAATCGAGTTGACAGGCAATCCCGTAAGGAAGGATATAAGGTCTTTATTATATTATCAAGAGGAAGCAAAGCGCTTTTTCGATTGGGGTCAAAGTAGGAAAACCCTCCTGTTTTTTGGAGGGAGTTTGGGAGCCAGAACCATAAATCTGGCAGTGAGAGATGCAGTTGAGTATTTTAAAAGTCGCCCGGATATTTTTGTTATCTGGCAAACCGGAAGAAATGACGCTGCATTCCTGGATTGTGAAACTGCAAAGCTGCCAAATGTGAGAGCAATGCAGTTTATAGACAGGATGGACCTGGCATACAGTATAGCAGATTTGGTCGTCTGCCGAGCCGGAGCTCTTACTTTATCAGAATTGGCGGTCGTGAGAAAACCCTCAGTTCTGGTGCCTTCGCCAAATGTGGCAGAAGATCATCAAACCAAAAATGCAGCATACCTGGAAAACAGGCATGCTGCAATAATGGTCCGAGACGTGGATGTTGGTCAAATGTTAATTGAGAAAATTAATGATTTGATCGAGGATGATGAAAAGCTGAATGCATTAAGCGAAAATATTGGAAAGGAGGGGAGAGAAAATGCGGCTATACAGATAGCTGAAACATTAATTAAAATGAAGAATAAATAATCAAAATAAAATGAAAAGTCTCGATTTTAATATTGGCGCGTGGATAGGAACTTTGCTGCAATTGATAGCATGGGTTGGCATCGTGTGGGTATTGGTTGTAGCTTTTCAATACAAAAAAGATGTTGCTATTGAAGGGGTGGAAGTTATTATCCACAATCCAGAAAACATGATACATCTGATAGAAGTGGGTAATTTTACTGAGTTCGTAAAGAATTCATTGGAAGATTCTATACACACTTATACGCTTTCAGAATTGCCGCTGAAGGAATTGTATAAAAGCTTAAATGCCCATCCTTATGTAAAAACTGCAAAAGTTTTTGTGAATAGCAATGGTATTTTAAAAGTAGAATGTGAGCCGAGGTATCCGGTGTCAAGGGTAGTTCCGGCAAGGGGAGAGTCGTATTACGTTGATCGATACGGTAAAGTCATGCCGCTGCCCATGGAGTACAGACCAAAGCTGCCGGTAGTGAGAGGAAGAGTGCCACAAGCCAATACGACAGAAGAAGCAGACATTAAAGATCTTGCCAGAATAGGTGAATTCTTCACGCTTGTAGGTAAAAGCGCTTTTCTTGAGGTACTTGTAGATCAATTGGTAGTAACGGCGCTTAAGGAATATAAAGTTATCCCGGTCATGGGTACAGAAAAAGTGGAATTAGGGGAGTGGGAATCCATGCAGGAAAAACTGTGGGATCTTGAAGATTTTTACACTGAGGTAATTGCTCAGGTAGGTTGGGGAAAATACGAAACAATTAGTTTGAAATATGAAGGGCAAGTAGTTGCAACGCGAAAAACTACTGCCACACCATAAAAGAATTTTTTATCACTTTATTAAACAGAGTTGACATGATAGAATCTCGACAGTACAGGAAAGAAATGGTCTTTGCACTGGATATTGGTACTACCAAAGTTGTTGCCTTAGCCGGCAAAAAGAATGATTACGGCAGGGTAGAAATAATAGCCTCCAGCACTGTAGAGTCCACCGGTGTAACCCGTGGAATGGTTTTTAATATAGATAAAACCGTAGCGGCAATAAAGAAAGCCACTAACCAGATTGAGCGTAAATGCGGACAGCAGGTGACAGAGGTGGTGGTTGGTATAGCCGGTCAGCACATCAGGAGTCTTCAACATCGGGGTGTCCTCATTAGAGACAACAGTGATGTTGAAATCAATGAGGCTGATATCAAAAAGCTGAAGGATGATATGCATAAAATTGTATTGGATCCCGGAGCTAAAATCATTCATGTTATTCCTCAGGATTATAAGGTGGATAATGAGGAGGGAATTACCGATCCAAAGGGTTACAATGGTGTTAGGCTTGAAGCCAACTTTCATATCATCACAGGTCAATACTCTGCCTATAACAATATCAAAAAGTGCGTAGAAAAAGCCGG
>SLKL01000320.1 GCA_007134625.1 Saprospiraceae bacterium | reverse complement strand
ATGAAATTTTGCTTTGCTCAGTGCAACCATTCCAGTTCTAGTGGACAGCAACAACTCCTCATCTGTATGAGAATTCCAATGATTCATTCCATGTTCACTTATTGTCCCAAAACTTAAGAATCTATTATTTGCGAATAAATAATCAATATCTTCTAAATCATTACTTGTTGCAAGTAGGTGTACAGCTTTTTCCTTAGAAGCCCTGGTTTCATTGCTGCTTTCGATTATCCGCTTGAAGGCATCATAGACCATTGCGAGTGAATCTTGAAATCGAGCTAAATCTTGTTTAAGTATTTCAAGATCATGGCTTACTGTATCAGCTCTTCTTCTTTCAATGCGATTTCTTCTGTAATGAGGCGAATTTCTATTATTCGGATTTAAGAAAAAAAAATCTCCAGTCAAATTCCCTAATTCAATAATTGTCAATGTTATTTTATCCCTTTTATCCTTTGATTGAATAAGTTTAGGATGGTTTTGTCTGGCCTCCACCAATTTATCAAATATCTTCTCTTTAAGAGTATCCTGCTCTGGACTCCAATTTTCCAAAAGCTTTAGTTCTGTAAGAAGTTTTTCTTTATCAACCCTTCCTTCCTCGTCAACATATTGAGCGTTTACGGAATAGAAAAAAAATGAAACAAAAAGTATCAGCCAAGTAATTTTCATATCAATCAGTTTAAAGATTTGAATTCAGAATTTCGAGATATAAGAGAAAAGAATACTTTCATCTCTTTGTCTTTCATTGATAAATATTGGTTTTTCGGAGTGATAATCAATTGTTTTTGAACAAGTTTAGGACTTTTTAAACGGTTTTTAACTTAGTGTTTGTTAAGTTACAGGAAACTCTGACCAAAGAACAACTGAATTATGTCATATACTTAGTAGTCCGAAATTATATTAGATAAGTATAATTTGTAGCATCTTATTCTTAACTTTAATATTCTTATAGTAACAAATAAGGATGTTTAAATTTGGATTAAATAATAATAGGTGTTTTGAATTCGTAAACTGTGGAATATAACATTCCCAAAAAGTAAAGGGCAATAAGGATAAATCCCTATTGCCCGATAAATATCTTTAGACTTGATATAAACTAATTATAAGCTCTGAACGTGCTTAGTCAGTTTACTTTTCAAGTTAGAAGCTTTGTTTTTGTGCCATTGGTTCTTCTTTGCAAGTCTGTCAATCATACTGATGACTCTTGGAAGAAACTTTTCAGCATCTCCTCTGTCTTCAATCTCTTTTAACTTAGCAATAGAAGTACGAGTTGACTTCTTGTAATATCTATTGTGAACTCTTTTCTTGGCGTCTTGTCTCGCTCTCTTTTTTGCTGATTGGTGATTTGCCATATCTTTAAAAAATATTTTATGATTTTTTTTCGGGCTGCAAATATACGATTCCTTTTTGTATTCAGTCGCTTCGGCCACTTTTTTTTGATAAAAAATCAAAAAATTATCAGTTGCGGTATAGTCTACTTCTCGTGAAAGAGAATAAAATCCACAAAACTTCAAGCTGCATTTGCAATACTTGCTATCTTTGCGGCTTCAAAAAAATAAAGCTCCATGGGACTAAAATGTGGAATCGTAGGACTTCCGAATGTCGGCAAATCGACCTTATTTAATTGCCTTACTAATGCAAAAGCGCTTGCTGCGAACTATCCATTTGCAACCAAAGATCCAAATGTTGGTGTGATTACTGTCCCTGACAGTCGTCTGGATAAACTAGCAGAATTGGTCAACCCCCAAAAGACGCTTCCTACAACAGTGGACATAGTCGATATAGCCGGCTTGATAAAGGGTGCGAGTAAAGGGGAAGGACTTGGGAATCAATTCCTTGGAAATATAAGGGAAGTAGATGCCATAATTCATGTCGTACGCTGTTTTGAAGACGATAATGTCATCCATGTGGACGGCAATGTCAATCCTGTAAGGGATAAGGAAATCATTGATGCTGAGTTGATTTTTAAGGATCTTGAAACCATAGAAAAAAGGCTGGAAAGACTAAAAAAACAAGGTAAGTCGGGCGATAAGGAAATTGCCAGAATGGTAGATGAACTCGAGCAAATCAGAGCTGAAATGGAATCGGGAAAACCGGCGAGAGCAGTGGAGCATAGTGAAATATTGGAGGAGACCATGAAGGAAATGATGCTGCTCACTGCTAAACCTATCATGTATGTTTGCAATGTAGATGAGGACTCTATCCTTGAGGGCAATGAACACACCAAAACGTTTGAACAGGCAGTCAAAGAGGAGAATGCTTTGGTGCTCAGGATTTCTGCTGCTATTGAAGCGGAGGTCATGGAGTTGGAAGACCCTGAAGAAAGGAAAGAGTTTTTAGCTGAACTTGGATTGAATGAACCCGGAGTCAATGTAGTAATCAATAAGGCCTACGAACTCTTAAACCTGATTACCTATTTTACCGCCGGTGAAAAGGAAGTACGCGCTTGGACTGTGCTCAGAGGAACCAAGGCTCCCGGAGCTGCCGGAGTTATTCATACCGATTTTGAGAAAGGATTTATCCGTGCTGAAGTTATCAGTTACGAAGATTTCGTGACTTGTGGGTCAGAGCACGCCGCCAAAGAAGCAGGGAAACACAGAGTAGAGGGCAAAGATTATGTGGTGCAGGATGGGGATGTGATGCACTTTAGGTTTAATGTGTAGGGGTAGGCAGGTTCAAGTCTAAAATGTTCGACACTATCGAACGCTTTCTAATCAAACCGTTCGATACTATCGAACGGTTTTGGGGTTAATGTCATTTCAAAGATGCCATTCAGCCATCCTCTATTGGAAAGTACATCATAGAGCCTGCTACGAAAACCCTTTTCGTAATGAAAATAAGCGAAAGATTCAAGATCGAGGAAGAAGATGAACGAACGCTCCCATGAGGGTGAAGATTCGGGGAATCTTCAAGTGAGAGAACCGCAAAGCGGGAGGGTGGTCCGCAGACGTAGCCATCTCGTCCCAAAAGACGAGACGTTGAGGAAAGATTTTTCCTGATGACGAAGATATTGGATTTTGCAGCAATTTGTAATAGAAAGGGGTTCTCGGAGCGGACTCATTATATCAAATGTGTATTGTTTTTTTGAACTATAGCTTTGGAGTTTTCCTTGAGAAGATAAAATAAGTTACGAAATGATATCTTCTGAATCAATTTATCACACAAGACAACATTACGATCAGTTGGCTGCCATTTTAGGGCCAAAATATGTTTCCGGAAAAATTGAAAATCCTTTTGACTTTATTAAAATGGCTACGAAAGGAATAGACGCCGAAATAATAATGAATTTCAGCAGGCATTTTAATTTGACCAAATCCGAAATGGCGAGATTACTTAGTATCTCAGAACCAACTCTTTACCGGTGGATCAAATCTTCGAAACCTTTAGACCGAAAATTCAGCATACAACTGTTTGAATTGACAGATTTATTCCTATATGGTACTGAGGTGTTTGAAAAAAGTGACTACTTTTTTAAATGGCTAGATTTTCCCAATGCTGCACTTGGAGGATTATGCCCTTTTGAACTTCTTGATTTACCCGGGGGAATAGATAAAGTAAGGGAACTGTTAGGAAGAATAGATTTTGGTGTTTATAGCTGATCGCTATGTCGGGCTTATAATTCTTGAGCTTGAAGTATTTTCATAGATAGTAGAATTGATAAAGAGGGCTTAATGGAACGCAGCTTATTAATACAGCAGTCCAAACAACCACAATGGAATCCGCTTTCCATTACCGCTTGGAATATCCAATGCAAGATAGCTATTGGGGATGCCGCTGATTTGGTCTGAAGTTTTATTTGGTCCACCAACCTCAAATAGAATGCTGCCTTCAATAAGAAAATCTCCAAATTTTGGGGCCGTCACCTGATGACCCGGGTTTAGTTGATTGAAGAAAAATGTTTCTCTGATGTTGCCGATATTTGCCTGCGTTGGTGAAAAAAGGTTAATGAAATTGGTATTTTGTAAATAAATTTTCTCCGGTTTTTGCAAGTAGCTTTGACCCTTGGTTGAGGCCTTCAGTAAAATTAAAATATCAGCCTGACTTAAATAGTCAAGAAGCCGTAGAATCGTATTTCTTGGTGCCTCAAGTTTTTGCGATAATTTCTGTATGTTAGGTTTGAAAGGAACGGACTGACTTATGACGTATAGTAATTTTTTCATCGTCCTCGTAGTTGAGTATTGCAGCTCTTCAAAAGTAGAAATGTCAGATTCCATAACTAAATTGATAGTGTCTTCCAGTTTTTGATAGTAGGTATTTTTTGCTTCTAAGAAAAAAGGAAAATACCCATATCTCAAATATTTTTGAAAATCTGTTGCTTGTTCAAATGTATCCAGCAGATCAGGTGCAATTTCATGGTGTTTAGTGATAATGTCATCTAATGTTAATTCGGGTAGTGCAATGTTTTTGTTAAAGTACATGTACTCTCTAAAGGATAGTCCATAAAGATGATAAACCGATGCCCTTCGTGATAGGTCTGCATTGCCTTTGGAAATATCCAAAATAGATGATCCTGTTCCAACTATTTGGATATCAGGAAAATCATCATAAAGTTGTTTTAAGTCTTTCGACCACCATAGGTATTTATGAACCTCATCGATCAAAAATAGGCGATACCCTTTATCATAAAGTTGCTCAACAACGGGGACTAATCTATTTGTTTCAAAAATAAGATCATCAAGACTTAAGTATATTCCTTTTCTTTTTTCTGATGACCCAAGGTGCTGAAGTAAAAGGGTAGTTTTTCCCGTCCCCCGATATCCTATAACCAGAATTAGTCTTTGCGTCCAATCTATATTTTTATACAGGTACCTTTTTTTTTGACTTTTGACCAACCTCAGTCTCCTGTCAGATTTTTTTATCAAGCTTTCCATAAAGTGTTAAATTGAGAAAGCAAAGATATAAAATAGTTTTTGTAAAAAGCAAAATTATAAAATGCTTTTTTCAAAAAGCAAAAACATCAAAACGGATAGCCAATAGCAATATTCCAGATTAAATTATCTCTTCGCCATTGCCTTTCTCCAAAGCTAAAGTCGCTGACCCATTTTTCACCATCAGCCAGCCAGGGCTTTCTCAGTGGAGTAGCCAAATCCAGTCTGATGACTAAAATTTCAACATCTAATCGTATGCCAAAGCCTGCCCCCAGTGCAATCTCTCTGTACCAGTCTGATGAGAAAGATCCTCCCGGAAGTGACTCATTTTCATTGTATAACCAGATATTTCCACCGTCTAAAAATACGGCTCCCTTGAGGTAAGATACAAGCGGGAATCGGTATTCAAGGTTGAATTCGAGTCTGATGTCACCAGCCTGATCGAAAAAGGAACCCGGATCCAATTGCTCAGGTCGGTATGTACCAGGACCCAGCGATCGGATTCGGAATGCCCTGACGCTGTTGGGTCCCCCCGCAAAATATTGCTTGATGTATGGTAGAGAAAGCGAATTGGAAAGCGGCATTCCCCAGCCTGCGAACAGTCTCGCGATGATTTTCTCTTCTTCTCCTAATCTAAAATAGTGCCGGAGATCAAAATCTAGTCTAAGGTAATGCGCATATGATCGACCAAGAATGGTATTTTGATCATCGTTCTTGAAGGTTTCGTCAACTAACCAGGCAAGATTACCTGCAAAGTCAGCCCTGAAAATAAGAAGTCGATTCAATCTGCGATCTCTCCCGGTTAGATTGTTAAAAATGAAATTGTATTGCATTCCGGGAATGAATTGCTGTTCAAAGCTCCGTTCCAGAAATGGATTGTTTTTCAAAATATTATCAAATGATTCGGAGGTATTACTCAATCGGGTAAAAGTCAGGGCTATGGGCTTTATTTCGTGTGAAGCAAATCGGCTACCGTTCCAATTGTATCCAAAATCCAGTTGTGTGGACATTAAGCGGTAATTTTTGACACGGCTCAGCATGGAATACGAAAGTGCAATACGCGTCCTTGGAACTCCATAGGCGACATTGTCCCTCCATTCAAATGGTGCGATAATTCTAGGAAATACCAATTCAGCAGTTAGACCGCTTTCTAATGCACTCAGCCCGGTTTGTCTTCCTCCTGCTACCTGAGTTTCATAACCAAACCTGATTCCAAGATTGAGTTTTTCTCCTCCTTTAAACAAGTTTCGGTTGATGATTTCAGAGGAGAAAAGCGGCCCCATGAAATTATTGGATTTTGAGATGAGTTGTAATTCAGACCTTAGACTCAGTCTTGTCAGAGGACTCAGTTGAATCCTCGTATCCAAAAATCCCTCTGTCGGGATACTGTCTGTCTCATTGAATGAACTGCTGTGTCT
>SLKL01000186.1 GCA_007134625.1 Saprospiraceae bacterium | reverse complement strand
CAGACAGCTTTTGTGCATTCCGAAAAGTTTAAATGGTCAATTGCAAAAACTAAAACTCGATATTCATTTCCTGCTTTTATCCGTAATTCATAAAACTTTGAATTCTGTAATTTTTTCACAAAATTCGAATGAACAACTTTAAATTCTTCCATAATCAATACAAGTTGAAAGAATTTGTCTGAAACCCTTTTCCCTTGCTTGTCTATGAAGTCCAAACAGTATTCTGTAATATCAACTTCTCTCATTTTGCAAATGTAACGAATTCGTTACATTTATCCAATGTTTTTCTCTTATTTTTCAAGTAGAGATTTTATTAGCCATGGAGCACAGCACCTTTTAGTGTTTGGTGTTTTTGTCAGTCGTATATTTCTACCAGTTTTCAAATCTTGTGTTTTTTAACCAATAGTCATAATAGTCAAGCAATTCCTTAATTTCCTTTTTCTTTGTCAAATAGTCTTTCAAATCAATTTCTCCCTTTTCTCGTTTCTCTTCAAGGTCAGATTTTTCTTGTCTTTTTAATTGTCTTTTCTTGACGTTCTCATAATGTTCTAAATCCTTTTTGTGTTGTTCAATTATGTCTTGTCTTAATCTGTTAGGATTTTCCTGGGCAGTTGTCTGTTCTAATGAAACCCCAAATCTTTCAATAAATGAGATGGTCTGTCCGAACTGAAAAAATGGCTCTTGCCTAATCCATTGTGTAAATCCGTCTGCTGTAAACTCAATTTCCCCTTGATGGGTAATAATTGTCCATTGAATTTTCTTTTCTGACTTATTTAATTCAATATCTTCAATTTCAACTGCTTTGTCAAATGCAGTATCAATCTCAAATTGAATGTTTTTTATATTTTTAAAAACCAATGTTGCAGGTGCCACCCAAAAAGTAAAAGGCAAGCCTTCAATGTCGGGTTTATTCCATTGCAGAATATAGTCAATATCTAATTCAAGCTTGTCAGACAACTTGATTTTATAAATATGGCAGTCGTGCCAACCCATTTTTTCAAAGTCAGCATCTGTCCATATTTTCTTTTCAAGTTTGTATTTTTCCATTTAATATAACATGTCTCGGTCTTCTATTTATCTGATCACTAACACCCCTATACCCACACCAAATATACAAATATTTCCTGAGCAAACACTATTATTCTCGCGCAGAAACAGGCTCGATGCAGGTGGAGCTGCTGCTAAATATGATGGGTGGTTTGTTGGGATGAGATTTGGGTATAGGTTTTAGGAGGAAGAGATCCCTCCCAAACAACAAAGTCTCATTTAGAAATCGTATTCAAATTCATTCCATTGAGAAGAGTAAGAGTATTTATTATTGCCTTCGTGTTTTTCATTGCATGGGTTAAAGAAAGACAAAATTCCTAAAACGTTAAATAGCATAAAACTTTTAGGAATTTTAATTTATGCCGTAGTTTACTATAAATGGTGATCGTTAACCAGATAAGCTTGACTTGCCTGCTAAGTTGACAGCACAGTTAGGTTTAACAACTAAACCTTTAATTGAGGGTCGGTGCTTTTACGCAACACCCGTAGCCGCAAACTGCTTTATTTCCTTTAACTCTTTTTCTTTATTCAGTTTCTCTTCTTCAATATCATAATCGTCCTGAAGTCCGAGCCAAAATTTAGCAGAATTTCCAAAATACTTACTCAAGCGCAGTGCCGTATCAGCCGTTATGCGTCTTCGTCCTTTTATTATTTCAGATATTCGGGTTTGTGGTATTTTCAACTCCTTAGACAGTCGATAAGCTGTAATCTCGAGAGGCTCAAGAAATTCGTGAAGTAAAACCTCTCCCGGGTGTATATTTGGTAATTTCTCCATTTTCAGTGTCTGCTTATTTATTATAGTGTTGAACAACGGCTGCTTGTGACTTCCCTATACCCACACCAAATATACAAATATTTCCTGAGCAAACACTATTATTCTCACACAAAAACAGACTCGATGCAGGTGGAGCTGCTGCTAAATTTGATGGGTGGTTTGTTGAGATGAGATTTGGGTATAGGTTTTAGGGAAAAAGAAGACCCTTCCCATAAATGAAAGTTAATTTTAATCGTCAACTAAAAGTTGCGTTAAATTTTTAAGTTTAATGGGCTATTATGCTAATGCAGCTCAAACATTTTTTGCACATTATATTCTCCGGAGAAGTACGCTATTTCGAAACTAAATTTTCAAGTTTTTCGATTTTCAAAATAGCATCCTCGGTTGCAATTTTATTTAAACCAATTGTAGGATTAGTTAAAATAAGATGATCTTCCTTAAAAACGGAATCCATCGAATTTAATCCTTTGTCATCATCAATCACGATGAAATTATCAATTTGATTTTTTAAGCACCAATTTAATATCTCATCCTTTCGGGACATGACTGAACTATTGCTATCTAATCTACTAATTTGAGTCGGTAACACTCCTCTATTAGAAAAAATATCCTGCCACTGTTTTAATGTAAAACTATGTTTGTGTGAAGTAGTTAATATAATTTCCGGATTCCGGCACGAAGTAATAATCTGATTCAAATTAATTACAGCCATTTTATTAAACATACCAAAACCATCAGAGCCTAATTCATAGGTCTGCCAAGGCCTTGCAGGAATCATTACACCATCTATGTCTAATAAAATTTTCATGATACAAAGTTACTATTATTTTAACTATTCAGAATTTTTTCAATTTCATCAATGAGTCCGCTCCAAAACCCTTTTCGTAATGAAAATGAGCGAAAAATTCAAGATCGAGGAAGAAGGGAAAATATTCCGCAGGCGTAGCCATAGCTCCGTTGAGGAAAGATTTTACCTGATGACGAAGATATTGGATTTTGCAGCAATTTGTAATAGAAAGGGGTTTTGGAGTGGACTCATCGATACTAATGCCATTTCTGTAAGCATCATTGAAATTATGATATTTTATCTCAGAATCAGAGTCGTATTCATTAGTTTTTAAGATAACGTCACTCCACTCAAATATTATTTGATTATGGTTCCTTGTAGAAGGAAAGGTTTGGATTTTTGTCTTTGATAATTTTGAAGCAATGTACCTATGATGCCCATCTATAATAAGGTCTTCAGCTACTTTTATTGCGTCAAAATTTCTAAGCCCGCCTTGCATCTTTTTATAGATTCTGTAAATAAGAGGTATAGAAAGTTTGTCTTGAGAAGGTTTAAATTCAAAACTCCCATCCAATAAAAACTGTTCCAATTGCTTTGTAAATTCTTCCATTTCTTCTTTAGATACGCTAATAATAGCCCCAATAATAATCAAAAAAAAATCAAACCCTTTCAGCCAAGCTTTTTCTATCTATTTTGCCACTATCGGTCTTAGGAAAGTCATCCATAAAACGGACTTTTTTTGGGATTTTGTATTTTGCCAGGTTTTCTTTGCAATATTTGAGAATTGCTGCTTCATCGGGCTTTTTGCCTTTTTCCGGAATGATAAAGGCACAACCGCTTTCTCCCCATTTGGGGTCTTTAAAAGGTACAACCGCTGCCGCTGAGATGTCCGGATGACTGATTAACACGCGCTCAATTTGTGCGGGATAGACATTTTCTCCACCGGAGATATACATGTTTTTAATTCTATCGACTATGTACAAAAACCCGTCTGCATCGACTTTTGCCAAATCGCCCGTATGGAACCAACCGTTTTTAATAGCAGATGCGGTTGCCTCGGGTTTATTCCAATACCCCGGCGTAACCACCGGCCCTTTAAAAATGAGCTCTCCCGTTTCTCCCGGATTTACCACTTTGACCGATTCATTCACTATTTTGTAATCGAGAAAAAAGTTGGTTTTACCGATGGAGCCTTTTTTACTGATGGCAAAATCATGGTGCAGGGATGTGAGATTGGGACCCACTTCCGTCATACCGTATCCCTGTCTAATTTTCACCCCCTTCTTGTGCCACTCCTCTATCAAGGGAATAGGCAAGGGTTCTCCGCCAACGATCAGATAAGAAAGAGAACTGAAATCTGCATCTTTGAAACGCTCACTGTCGGCTATCATTTTTAACATGGTTGGAACTGCCATGAAGACCTGCGGCTTCTCGGTTTCCAGCAATTGGATAATGTGATCGGCATCAAATTTTTTAACCAAACAGCTATAGCCACCAAACAATAGCAAAGGAGTAGTCAATACATTCCAACCCCCCGTATGAAAAGGCGGCATACACATGACCGTGCGAGTCTCCGAACCAAGCGTAATGGTTAGCGAAGTGTTGATACTGTTCCAAAACATCATTTTGCGGGTGTATAATGCCCCCTTGGGAATACCGGTAGAACCTGAGGTATAAAGAACCAATAGCGGATCATCCTCAGAAAATTCCCCATCCGGCACATCAGTTTGCGGAATGTTTAATCCTTTTTCGATCCAGCTTTCAAGTGCTTTTAGCTCGATTAACGGTTGTTGATTAGCGTTTTTTTGATATTCCGATAAAAGGCCGCTTAGTTTTTCCTCGTAAATAATCAGTCCCGGATTAGCATCTTCAATCAGCTTATTTATTTCTTTTGGGCTCAGGCGGTAGTTGAGTGGAATAAGACAAATACCTGTTTTTTGTGCCATGGAAAAAAGCAGGATATTTTCAATACAATTTTCGGTTAAAACTACAATGCGATTGCCTTTGTCAAGCTTAAATTGAGTTGAAAAGACTGCTGCCAATGCTGTAGCTCTGCGGTTGAGTTCACCATAAGAAATGCTTTTGCCTGATTCAGCTTCCTTGATAGCGGATTTGTTGGGCAGATAATGCGCCCATTTTGCCGCCCAGTCGAACTGATCCATGTGAGTCATGCTTTTAGCAATTTTTTTATAGATAAAAAGCAGAAGATGCAAATGCCAGGCCTCCGCCTGAACCGATAAAATGCAGATAATCCCCTGATTTCACCAGTCCCTTTTCCATGGCGTCATTAAATGCCATAGGGATACAAGCTGAACCTGTATATCCGAAATAATGCATCACGCAATGCCCGCGATCCCGAGGCAAATTTAATAAATCCAGCGTTTCGTGAATAGCATTGATGTTGATCTGTGTGATAAAAAAGCGGTTTACATCCTCAGGTTTAGTTTGGGTTTTTTCGCAGAGGTTTTTAATCATCTTAGACCAGATTTCCGGATTGAGTTCTTTGGGAAATTTTTTGACAAATTTTAGTTTGTGATCTTTGTTGTCAAGTACCTTCTGATCCACCGGCATTTTTGCACCACCTCCATAAATACCCATCCATTCGTTGTATTCGCCCCTGCTGATCAGCTGACCACATTGATAACCCTGCTTTTCTTCAAAAGGCTCTGATTTTAAAATGACAGCTCCGGCACCATCGGCAAAAAGTGTTACCGTTTTTTTATCCTCCATATTCAGGTGCTTACTCATTGCATAGGCGCCGATGACCAACACATATTGGTATTGTTCATCCGCTCGTAAATACTTTGATCCCATATCGAGTGCCGTTACAAAACCCGCACAGGCTGTGTTGATGTCAAAAGTCCCCGCATTAACGGCACCGAGGCGATGCTGAACAATAGAGGCAGTTGAGGGGGAAATAAATTCCGGAGTATCCGTAGAAATGATAATTAAATCGATATCAGATGCCTTTATTCCGGCTCTTTCGATTGCCTGAAGGGCAGCTTTTTCTGCCAGATCAGCTGTACTCTCATCAGGGCTACACCATCGCCTTTCGTATATCTGTACATTTTCACTGAGCCAGGTATCGACATCCTCTCCCAGCTTTTCATTAAAGTATAAATTATCAATTTTATTCTCGGGCGCATAGGCTCCTGAAGAGATGATTTTTGCGTTATTTTTTGTCATAGAAATTTTGATTATTAATAATTTCGAATGAGTTTGTTCCGGTTATCAACAGTTCATTTTTTATTGAAAAAATAATGGTAAATCAAGCCCGGGATAATGGTAAACAGGCAGGCTATAGTAGCTGTAAAGCCAGGATTCTCAAAAGCGAGCTTTGATTCCGGAAAAAGATTTGTTCCATTTAAAAAAAGGACAAAGTGGATAAGAACAGCCAGTATTGACAGCAACCATACTACCCCCAATTGCACTTTTTTATAAAAAATACCCAATAAAACAGCAGGCAATGCAGCAAGCACCAAGCCATACACTCCGGCCTGACCAAAAATTCCCAGTAATGCCGGTGGATTGAGAGCAACAATAAAAGCCGCTATGGCAATAATCACCAAAACCAACTGACTTACCCTCAATGCTATCTTCATTTTGTCTTCTGCGGTCAGCTTTAGGTTGAAGCGATCCCTGTTCAGGAGATTGACCACCACATCATTGGCAGTAAT
>SLKL01000300.1 GCA_007134625.1 Saprospiraceae bacterium | reverse complement strand
TCGCATAAAATCTGAAAACCATTGCAGATGCCGTAAACATATCCACCCGCATTGGCGTGTTTAACTACCTCTTTCATAACAGGAGAAAAACGCGCAATAGCGCCCGATCTCAGGTAATCTCCATAAGAAAAACCACCGGGAAGTATGATGCAATCATTCGTGCTAAGACCAGCGAGATCACTTTGTTTATGCCATATTTTGACCGTCTCATATCCGAGTACATCACCCATGACATGCATCATATCATCATCGCAATTGGAGCCGGGGAAAACTACTACACCTATTTTCATATTGCATTTTTTTAGCGAGATGCAAATATAGTGAAATAGTGGGATTTGCGGCTTTAATTTGTCATGGATTGCTTGACAAACTGCTTGTCTTTAGTCAGTGGCTAATAGCTCATGGATACAGCAGCCTTGTGTGATTTCATCTTTAAGTCCGCTCCAAAAAGCCCTTGCTCAGCTGTAAACTCTCAACAAAAATTCAATCCGCCTCATTCTGTCGATTCTCTTCAATCAACCTTTTTTGCACCTCAGCCTGCACTTCAGCATATTCTGCAAACTCCTGCTTAAATTTAGCTTTACCCTGAGTAATTGATCTAAGGCTTGATGAGTACTGATGCAATTCAGCGAGGGGCACTTTGGCTTTTATCACCTGATAATGCCCATCGGCATCCATACCCATAATCATCGCTCTTCTTCCCTGAAGGTCGCCCATCACATCTCCCATGACATCACTTGAGCACATGATTTCTACATCGTAAACCGGTTCCTGTAAGAGTGGATTAGCTTTTTCAAAACCCTGCTTAAAAGCTACTGAAGCTGCCATTTGAAAAGCAGAATCATTGGAGTCAACGGGGTGCATTTTACCATCAAAAACCGAAACTCTGATATCAATACAAGGTGAACCGGTCAACGGGCCATTTTCCATTTTTTGCATAAGGCCTTTTTTAATTGCCCCCATAAATCTGGAGTCTATACTACCACCTACTATGCACCAATAATAAGCCAATTTGCCACCCCAGGGCAAATCAATCAGCTCCTGATTTCTGACTGTAAGCCCAGCGGGATCAGGCATACCCTCATTCCAGGGCTCAATTCGCAAATGCACCTCACCAAACTGCCCCGAACCTCCGCTTTGCTTTTTGTGTCGGTGACTGGCGTCAACACTTCCTCTAATTGTCTCACGGTAAGAAATTCTTGGTTTTTCAAACTGCATATCTAATTGATACACTTTTTCTATGCGGTACTTTATGATATCCAGATGTAATTGTCCCTGCCCGTGAAGAATCATCTGCTTCAACTCCTGCGAGTTCTCCACTATTATAGTCGGATCCTCTTCCTGAAGGGTATGGAGTGCTTTTGCCATCTTTTCCATTTCTGATTTGGATGGAGGCACCACAGCCATCCTGATTTTGGGCGAAGGGAAACGAATATGTCTCACCTGTAGATCGGAGGATTTATCGGCAAGAGTATTGCTTGTATGAGAATTTTTCAATTTAACCGTAACGCCAATATCTCCTGCGCTCAATTCGCTAACAAGAGTTCTTTCTTTACCTGTGGCCTCAAATATCTGATTGATACGTTCATTGGATCTCAGGTTTTTATTTTCCAGTTCATCCCCGGTTTTAAGTGTTCCGCTGAACACTTTGAAATAAGAAACATTACCAATCCTAGGCTCGGATATCGTCTTATAAATAAAAACTACGGTAGGTCCATTGGGGTCAGGTTCTAAAACCCGGGACTCGGTCAATACATTATTGGTTCTTTCAGCGGGTGAAGGTGCTATATCATTGATAAAACCCATTATTCTGCCGCTACCCATATTTCTGGTAGCTGAACAGCAAAAAACGGGAAAGATTTCCTGTTTGGACATTGCGATTTTTAATCCTTTGGTCAATTCTTCCTCTGTCAGCGAGCCCTCTTCAAAAAATTTCTCCATCAGGCCCTCGTCATTCTCTGCTGCAGCCTCTACGAGTGCATTGTGCATTTCCTGAGCACGGCCTATCTCACTATCGGGAATAGCGACCTTTTCCGGTTTGCCTCCATCCGGACCAAATACATACATGGTCATCCTGAGTGCATCTACTATGGTGTTAAAATCATTGCCCTGATTTAAAGGGTACTGAATTGGCAAAACGTTATGACCAAATCTATCTTTCATTTGCTCCAAAGTCTCCTCATAATTGGATTTATCGTGATCCAATTGATTTATTACAAACATAGTTGGAGTGCCATAGTCCCTGATGGTCTCCCAGACCAATTCTGTCCCAACTTCCACGCCATTGGCGGCATTTACGGTTACCAAAGCTGTGTCGGTAACTTTAAGTGCAGACATGACCTCACCCACAAAATCATCCAGACCAGGTGTATCAAGAATATTGATTTTTGAATCTTTCCACTTGACAGTCATTAGTGAAGTGAAAATAGAATTCCCCCTCGTTTTTTCAATATTGGTATAATCTGATACTGTATTTCCATCCTCAATACTTCCTCTTCTTGGAATAGCACCCGATTCAAAAAGCATGGTTTCAGCTAAAGAGGTTTTTCCACAACCCGAGTGTCCAAGAAGGACCACATTTCTAATGTTTTTGGCTTGGTAGGTCATATTTTAATGTTTTTTTTGAATGATACGGAGAAAATAAAATTCAACTCTCTGAATTTACAGGCTGTAAATTAGAGGCTTTTAGCCAAAAAAACAAGATAACTTGAGATAAAAAAGAGGTATAATTAACATTTGGATTGCCTCCATTTGTTATCTCCTCTAATACAATCTCTTTTAAATAGAAAAAAGTCTAATTAATGGGAAGGATACCAAACCTGGTATTAGATTCCTGGGATTTCTGAAATTGGATAGCTGTATCTCTTACAGTTTCTTCAATTGGTCGGTAGCTAAAACCTGTTGCTTTTATAAATGCGGAGGCGTCATATAGAGTTTCTTGTGCAGATGCAATGAGCATTGGCTTACTAAGTGGTGGAACCTTAGCCCCAAGAGACCGTAGAAATTTTAAAATCGGAGGTAGTGTGGTAATCATTAACTTATTGATACGATGGAACGGGGCAGGTTTTTCAAGGTGACTTGCAATTAGCTTTAACATTTCCCGATATGAGAAATTGGATGCACTTGAAATAAAACGTTTTTCATTGAATTGATGGTCAGCACATAATATCAGCATTTCTGCAACATCTCTCACATCAACAAACCCAATTATTCCTGACGGATAGAAGGGTAGCTTTCTATTTATTTGCGTAAACAAAGCAGCTGTACCACTGTTCCAAAAACCTCCCCCCATAACAAGAGAAGGGTTGACAATAGTAACATTTAAACCCTCCGCAGATGCGCGCCAAACCTCCAATTCACTATGATGTTTAGACAATGCATAATCAGAGATTCCGGGAAATTCTTTCCATTCAGTTTTCTCGGTTATTGGCTTACCTTTTAATTCTTTTCCCAGTGCAGATATGGAGCTGCAGTGAACTAATTTCTTTACCCCATTCTCAAGAGCAGCATTGCAAAGTTCAGCTGTGCCGCCGACATTAACTCGATAAAGTTGTTCCTTTTTAGATGGATTAAACGATACAGTAGCAGCACAGTGAAAAAGTATATCTACATCTGTGGTAAAATCCCATACTACCTCGGTATCGAGTAAATCACCTTCTACCCAATGAACTTTATGTGCATCATCACCCAGTAAATCAAATGAACTACTTTTTCTTTTGATTGCTTTGATATTGGTACACCCCTGACTTAAAAGAATCCGCAGTAAATAAGAACCAATAAATCCGGTACCTCCAGTGACAGCAATGCGTGTATCTTTATCAAATGGTAAAGAAAGATTCATAAATTTCATTTTCGATTGTAATTAGCCGGCAAATATACTCCACCTCCTGAAACCTCAAGAACGTTTTCCCTTGTTTCGGGAATAAAGTTTCCCAAACCCTTCCATCTCAACCAACCGGCATAAGCCATCAGTAAGCTCTCTTTAAAATCTATAAAATTCTTCTCCGGGACCACCATCTCAATATTCAAACCCGCTAATTCCACTTTCAATCTGTCCATTAAGGTGAGGTGATGCGCTCCACCGCCGGACACCATCATTTTCTTTGATTCGCCATCGTTCACGAACTTCAATTCCAAGGCGATCGCTTCTACGATATGTTCAACCATAGTCCGCATTATATCCTCAACAGACAGTTGGCTGCTGCTAAGCAATGGCAAGTAGAAGGACTTCACTTGCTGATTGGAAAGTGACTTTGGTGCTTTTTGTCGAAGAAAATCAAATTCATTGAGTTCTGAAAGCAGCTCATTGTTGATATTACCTTCTGAGGCTAGTTTCCCATTTTCATCGTATTCAATCCCTGCCTGAGCTGCGAGATAATCGAGCACCTGATTACAGCCGCAAACATCCAACGATAGCGAATGATTATCCTCAAAAATGGTAAGATTGGCAATGCCTCCAAGGTTGAGGAAAAAGTCAGCCTTGCTTTTAAACAGCCTATCCAGAATGGGTACCATTGGAGCACCTTGCCAACCTAACGCTATGGCATTATTTCTAAAGTCAGTCACCACCGGTAAACCAGCATTCTCGGCAATAACTCCGCCAAGTCCCATTTGGATGGAAAAACCCTTGTCCGGTTGGTGAAAAACGGTATGACCATGAACTGAAACAAGATCGACAGACTGCCCATTTTTTATTATTTCTCTAACGAGCTGACCGTAATACCTACTCAGCTCTGCTTCCAATGCAAAATAAGATTGCAGAGGCAGGCGATCTGACTTTTTCAGTTTTTCTTTGAGATGATCGGGATAGGCATAGGTCTGAGTTTTTAACCATTCGATATCGGGTACCGAACTATCGCTTTTTTCTGTAAACTTAAAAATACCAATATCCGTACCGTCAAGTGAACTGCCCGACATCAAACCCAAAACTACCATAGTATCACTCAAGTGTTTCACCGGTATCTTCCTCTTTCAATTCCATAGTGTAGCGAGCAACCGCATCGATTTCAGCCGGGCTTAGAATCCTTCTGTATGCAATCATTACCCCTACACCATCTCTGATAACTGCCTTTCGCTCTTCAAGACTAAGTTCAGAAACACTGAGGTCACCCGCATCATTTAGTCCGAGCCTGCCATCATTACCGTGGCAAATCACACAGTGAAGTTCATACAGTGCCTTACCTGCGCTCAACGGCAGTACCTCAACAGGTCTTTCAGGTGGTTCTCTTTCTACTGAAGGTCCACAAGCATGAATAAAAAACACTGCTACTAACACCAATAAAGAAATGACTCTCAACATAATGCAACTTTAAAAAATTAAACACTAAACTCAAGGAGTATATTATGAAAACGGGATTCCAATAATCAGCTATTGAAATCCCGTTTTTAAAAATGATTCACCAAAAACCAAATTCTTGAGTCCGTTGTGAAAAACTCTTTTGTCATAAAATTAGTCCCCAACGAGTTGGTGATAATAAAAAGCGGTTTTCAGAATGGACTCATTAATACCTGTAAGTGTCGGCCTTGAACGGACCATTTTTGGCTACACCTATATATTTTGCCTGATCGTCCGTTAACTCTTCCAGCTCAACACCAATTTTTTCCAAATGAAGTCTTGCGACTTTCTCATCAAGTTTCTTCGGAAGTACATAAACTTTTTTATCGTACTTCTCCGCATGATTCCAAAGCTCAATCTGCGCCAAAGTCTGATTGGTAAATGAATTAGACATAACAAATGAAGGGTGTCCTGTTGCACAACCAAGATTTACAAGACGACCTTCAGCAAGTACTATGATATCATTTCCATCGATAGAGTATTTATCTACCTGAGGTTTGATTGTTTTCTTTGAGTGACCGTAGTTTGAATTTAACCAGGCCATATCAATTTCGTTGTCGAAGTGACCAATATTGCAAAGAATAGTCTTATCGTTCATTAGTCTGAAATGCTCTTCAGTGATAATGTCCTTATTTCCTGTTGCGGTCATTACGATATCTGCTCTTGGAATGGCATTTGTCATCTTCAACACCTCGTATCCATCCATAGCTGCCTGAAGTGCACATATCGGATCAATTTCAGTGACAATCACTCTGCAACCGGCACCTCTTAAAGAAGCAGCTGACCCTTTACCCACATCACCATAACCTGCAACAACTGCTACCTTACCTGCCATCATCACATCAGTTGCACGTCTGATGGCATCAACAGCTGACTCTTTACAACCGTACTTATTGTCAAACTTAGATTTAGTAACCGAGTCATTGACATTGATAGCCGGCATAGGGAGTGTACCGTTTT
>SLKL01000279.1 GCA_007134625.1 Saprospiraceae bacterium | reverse complement strand
TTCCTTGAAGCGAGAAAAAAAGCTGAAAATGAGCAAAAAAGACTACTTGTTCATTTTACGGCAAGTTGGAGTAATCCCTGTTCAAAAATGTTCAGTACCACTTACCGAGATGAGGAAGTAAGAAAAATACTACAAAATGACTTTGTCTTCACACTTATAGACATTGACGATTTTGATGGTTATGTGTTGAGTCAGCACTACAATGTCAATAACCTGCCAACCCTAGTCCTTTTTGACCAAAACGGAAGGGTAATTAAAAGACATCAAGGTAAACTAACTGCTGAGGAGTTGAAGGAATTTATAGAAGCTGAGGGTGATACCGAAGAACAACCGCTTGCAAAAAACCAAACAAAAGATCAACCGGGTATGATGGAAAGAATAAACAATACCCCGGGAAATGAAGACACGGATACAGCTGAAGCCCGGAAAAAAACAGAGGAAACTGCAACTACTAAAACTCAGCTTGAGGAGCAAAAGGAAAAGGAATACTATGCTATACAATTGGGCGCTTTTACAGATAAAGCCAATGCTGAAAAAATGCTTGAAAGCTATTCCTCCCAATCCATACAGGATTTACACTTACAAAGTGAATTGCTGAATGAAAGAGAAAGGTTTCTGCTACTTGGTGGCAAGTATAGTTCAAGAGAGCAAGCTGAACAAAAACTGGTGGAATTAAGAAATAACGGAAAGGACGGGTTTATAAAATCAATAAAGAGCAGTAACGGATAAAAAATATAATACCCATGAATTAAGACCGGAGGCAATATCATCCCAAAAAACGCCTCCGGTCTTTTTTATTTTACTTACCCTACATAAAATTTAGGATATCTAAACCCCAACTTAAACAATGCCCTTTTATCTTTGTCATTAAAAAAATGAATTTAGCTGAATATAAAGAAAAAGGGATTCTGGAAGCTTATGTTTTGGGGGTTTTGGACCCTGAAACTACCGAAATTCTGGAAGCAGACCTCAAGACCAACATAGCATTAAAAGAAGAGTTAGAGAAGGTAGAGGAAAGTCTCTCTAATTTCAAATCCAATTTTACCAGAGGTCAGAAAAACAAACCCACTACCGGAAAGAAAAGCAAACAGAAGCCCAAGAGAAGTAAAACAGAAAAGAGTATTCGTATTATTTTGGGGGTTCTGATTTTGGTGATGGTAGTTATGATTTTTCTTTTTTTATCTACCATTTACGAGAACAATAATTACCGGAAAGCCATAGTAGAGCAGGCAGAAAAAATAGATTCCCTTCAGTTGGAAATACAGAATACCATAAATTTAAATCAGGCCTTAAAAGTGGCACTTTCAGATTTTAATGCGGGTAACATTTCCAAGTCAATTTTAAGTGGAAGAGGAGATTTTTTTGGAAAAAATGCATTTTTGATTGTTCCTGAAAGTAGATCTTCAACTGAATTTTTGATTATCCCATCACCTGAGTTCGAAGACAAAGACACCTATTTTCAATTGTGGTCAGAGAGTGCCGGTCAGTTTCGCAGAGTTGGAATGATTAGTTTAGATGATTTGACAAATGGTTCAATCGTACATCCATTACCTCGTACGAATTTACAGTTAAGTCACATCAGCCTTGAAAGTGGATCATCCCCAAGTCAACCTATCGAGGAAAATATAGTGTTTAGGGTAAGAAACTAACTGTGGGTAGAGGGCTAAGTTCACCATTTTTGTTTTCTATTCTAATATCTCAAAGTAATACAATAGATTTGATTTGCCGGGAATAACGGGTGGTCGTCCACGCACTCCGTAAGCCAGTTGCCAGGGTATAAAAGCACTTACGACATCACCCTTGTTCAGCAACAAAAACAATTCATCCCACCCTGGCATAACACTACCATAACCTACAACAAAGTTTATTGCTCTCGCACGATTAAATGAATTGTCAAAATTTGCAGCTGATTCAATATTTTTTCCAAAATAGTGAAAGCTTATTCTGTCACCTTGGCTTATGGGTGGACCATTACCTTTTTCATGGATAATAAACTCCAAACCTGATTCAGTTTTGATCAACTCATCTTCGTATTCGCCTGAAACATAGTTCCACCAAACCGCCTCCACAAACTCTCTTACTTCAGGAAGTCTATCTCTTACAACTTGCAATTCCGCTTCGTATTCCTTCGCAGTTTTATAATTTACAAATTCTACCCGGGTCCTTAGTTCATCATTTTCAGTCATACCGGGAAGTGGTTGATTCATTTGGTCTCTTTTCTGACTCACTATCACCACATCTCCTGGAACCATTAGGTAAAGTGCTTCAAAAAGTGGTTCCCCTGCAATTTTAGGATCATTCGCTTCCGGCAATTCCATTGAAGATACATCACCACTAGCTTTGGAATCAAAAACTACAGAATCTCCAATTGAATATTGAAGGTTAAAAAATATACGCCCTCCGGCTTCCGGTAATTCACCCTCCCCTTGCTCTACCCAGACAATAGGGAAGCCTGAAGATGTGGTTAATTCTTTACCATTCTGACTATAAAGAGTGGATAAACTACTCCAATAAATTACTAAAAAGAAGGTAGTCAAAACAATTTTTTTCATTGCAAATCAATTTTGACTAGCCTCATTGGCCAATAACCAGGTTTTCAAAAAGGGATAAATGTCACCATCTAAGACAGCGTCGGTATTATTAGTCTGATGATTGGTCCTGTGGTCTTTCACTCTTCTGTCATCCAGTACATAGGATCGGATTTGAGACCCCCATTCATTTTTCATTTTTTCAGCCTCAATCTTATTTTTTTCTTCCATCTGCCGCTCGAGCTCTTTTTGAAAAAGTCTGGATTTCAGCATTTGGATAGCTTTATCCCTATTGAGGTGTTGGCTTCTCTCTTGCTGACACTCTACTACTATCCCGGAAGGAAGGTGGCGAAGCCTTACGGCAGATTCAGTTTTGTTGACATGCTGCCCCCCTGCCCCACTTGACCTAAAGGTATCCCATTCAATATCGGCAGGATTGTAATCTACCTCGATGCGATCATCAACCAGCGGATGGACAAAAACCGAGGCGAAGGAGGTCATCCTTTTTCCCTGAGCATTAAATGGACTTACCCGAACAAGACGATGCACACCATTTTCACCTTTAAGCATCCCAAAGGCGTAATCCCCTTGTATTTCAATTTCTATAGATTTAATTCCGGCCACATCACCAGCAACTCTGTTCAGGACACTTACTTTAAAGCCATTTTTCTCAGCAAACATAGTGTACATACGCGCAAGCATATCAGCCCAATCGCAGGCTTCAGTCCCACCTGCGCCGGCATTGATCTCCAGCATACACCCCAACTCGTCTTCAGGCTTATTAAGAGTTGCCCTGAATTCCAGATCCTCAATTTTCTCTAATGCCTTTTCATATTTCAGCTGAACTTCCTCTTCTGAGGATTCACCTTCCTTATAAAAGTCATAAAGCACTTCTACGTCTTCAACTATTTCCTCTGATTCGGCAAAAACTTTCACCCATTGCTTTAGTTGTTTTAACTCTCGAAGTACTTCTTCTGCTGCTGGAGGGTCATTCCAAAAATCAGGAGCAGATGCGGTTATTTCTTTATCTTCTATTTTTTGTTTTCGCTCATCTACTTTAAAGATACCTCCTTAAGAGCAGTAGGCGATCGCGAAGCTGTTTTAGTTCATCCGCAGTCATTACTGTAGTTTTATTGGGTTAAAAAAAAAGAGATGAGCAAAATTACTCATCTCCGTGTTTTTTTTTCTGACTTTCTATTCTTGAATTTCAATATAGAAGAGCAAATCAGATCTCTGAGGAATCTGTGGGGGTCTTCCCTCCTCACCGTATGCTAATGGATAAGGAATAAATATTGAAGCGGCGTCACCTTTATTAAGGTTACTCAATGCCTCATCCCACCCCGGGATTACCATTCCTACACCTACAGTAAGGCCAAATGGTTCACCTCTTGAGAAAGAATTATCAAACATTGCTCCATTTTCTATTACTTTACCGTAGTAGTGAACTTCTGCCTGATCTCCAACATTAATTGATGGACCGTTTCCACTTTCGTGAATAACGTATTGCAATCCGGTTTCTGTTACAACCAAATCATCACCAAAGCCATTAGCTCTGTAGGTATCCAATACTTCCTGAACGAATGCCTGAACTTCAGATTCACGAGCTCTGGATGCTTCCTGCATGGCCATGATTTCTTCCTGAGTCACAATTCTAAACAATTCAATATTGTAATTCAGTAAGTCGTCGTCAGCCATTTCCAATTGCTGAGCTTGCTCCATTGGCATTTCATCACCCCTTTGAGAAACTGTAGCCAAATCTCCGGGCACCATCATAGCTATTGCTTCGAACAATGGCTCTCCCTGTATTTGCGGATCATCCATTGAAGGAAGTTGAAGCGAAGGTGTATCGGGGTTTGACCTCGAATCAAAAAGTAGTGAATCATTTAACATATAGCTTACGTGAAACAAAAGCATATCGCCTTCATTTGCAGGTTCACCCTGTCCTCTTTCATGCCATACCACTTCAAATCCTGAAGCTGTAGTTACACTATCTCTTTGCTCTTCACCACAAGCTGATAAAAGGAAAAGTGCAAGAGTAGTTAATACTAATAAATTTTTCATTGATCTATTTTTAAATTAATTAATTACTTAACATAGTCGGGAGCTACTTCCCAGAATTTTTTTATCACATGAGCAAGACTGCTGTGTGCATATCCACCTGAGGCATTAAAGTGCCCACCTCCATTGAAATGTTCCCGCGCAAGGGCTTGAACAGAAATTTCTCCCTTTGAACGAAGGGATAACTTGATTATTCTAGGTTGTTGCGTGATAAACGCCGCTAATTTTACTATTTTTACCTTCAAAAGATAATTTATTATACCTTCTGTATCCCCACGCTGAATATCGAATTCTTTATAATCATCCTTAGTTAGAAAGATAAGACCAATTCCAAGGTCTTCGTTAATATTCATTCTGTTGGCAAGACAATGACCTAACAACCGCATCTGTTTTTCAGATTGACTATTGAAAATCAGGTTTTGGAGATAACTGTCGTCCAGGCCTTTGTCTTTCAAATCAGCTACAATTCTAAAAAGTGCTGAATTGGTAGCGTGATGAAATGAACCTGTGTCGGTAATGATGCCGGTGTATAGAAAATCAGCAATATTTCCTCTAACTGCATGTTGTTCCCCCATTTCATTGAGCATTCTATATATTAACTCACAGGTGGAACTAGCCTTATCGTCACAATAGTAATAATCAGCAAAGGGCTCAGGATCAAGATGATGATCAATCAGCACCTTAAAGGCGTTTTTATTTTGATCTACAGCTTCGCCCATTTTGTCGATTCTATCCAATGCATTAAAATCAAGGCAAAGAATTAGTTGAGCTTTCTGAATATATTTTATCACCTCCTCAGCTCCCAAATCGTAAATCAAGCTATCCTTTATCCCGGGCATCCATTCAAAATTTTCAGGATATTCACTGGGAAAAATGCACTTCACGAAATGCCCTTTAGCCGAAAGAAATTCTTGCATAGCCAAACTTGAACCAAGCGCATCGCCATCCGGATTCCTGTGAGAAAGGATAACAATATCTTTGGGATCTCTGATTTCTTTTTGGAATATTTGAGTATCTTCTATCATGCAGACCGCAAAATTACAATAAATTACTTTAACAAATAATTTATCGGCTAATGTTATTGAAAAAATCAAGGTTTCTTACTTTTGCACTTTCTTATAAAAACCAGTAAAAATGGCAAACAATATTACTTTTACAATGATTAAGCCCGATGCTGTAAAAGCGGGCAATATCGGCAACATCCTGGCTATGATTAATAATGCAGGATTTAAAATCGTTGCGATGAAGTTCACTAAATTATCAGCAGAAAAAGCCGGTGAGTTCTACGAAGTTCACAAGGAGCGCCCATTCTACGGCGAATTAGTTGAATTCATGTCTTCAGGACCAATCGTAGCAGCTGTTCTACAAAAAGACAATGCTGTAGAAGATTTCAGAAAACTAATTGGAGCTACTAATCCGGCTGAGGCTGCGGAAGGAACCATCAGGGCCAAGTATGCAAGCAGCATAGGAGAAAATGCAGTTCACGGTGCAGACAGTGATGAAAACGCAAAAAGAGAAGCTTCTTTCCACTTTGCAGGAACGGAAATGTTCTCTTAAAAAAGATCTTGAATTGAATAAGTGAGTCCAATCCGAAAACCCCTTTCTATTACAAATTGCTGTAAAATCCAATATCTTCGTCATCAGGAAAAATCTTTCCTCAACGTAGCTATGGCTACGCCTGCGGAATATTTTCCCCTCTTCCTCGATCTTGAATTTTTCGCTCATTTTCAT
>SLKL01000448.1 GCA_007134625.1 Saprospiraceae bacterium | reverse complement strand
GAAACATGCATAAAATCAAGATGATTGCACTCCAGGTGAAGTTACTCCATCCCATTCTGAATAGTTGCTCTGCAAGACCGGCAGTTACGATGGTGACCGCAGCCTGAATGATAAACATGGTACCAAAAGTGATAAAGACATAAATCCAATACGGTGCTTTACCGAGTTTTTTATAGCCGCTAATAAGTGTGGATTGTGTAGCAGCTGCGTACCTTGGACCGAATTCCAAAAAGGGGTATTTGGTAAGGCATGCAAATAGAATTACCCACCATAGGGCAAAACCAAAGTCAGCCCCGGCCCGAGTGGCTTGCACCAGGTGCGAAACCCCAATAGCAGCCCCGGCGAGCAGTAATCCCGGTCCCAGTGTTTTCTTTATGGAAAGCCTCATTTCTGATTTTTCATAAAACAATTCGCAAAGCTAATAATTTTTCCCTTTAGATTTTATGACAAGCTAATGAGTTCATAGAGTGTGAAAGTATGAAAGTTTATAAAGTTGGAATGTTGTTTAAGGTTGAAGGTTGTGTATAATAAAATGAATACATTCAGAGAAAATATAATAAACCACATAGTATCATAGGACACATAGAACACATATGTTCTTAAATGCTGATTTGAAACTATGTGAAAACAGAGGACACTGCAGCCAGAAGCCAGAAGCCAGAAGCCAGAGACCAGAAGCTAGAGACCAGAAGCCAGGGACCAGCAACCAGAAGCAAATTGGCTCTTGGCTACTAGTCTCTGGCTTTAGGCTTATTTGTAACAAGATAAATATTTGCAATACGTATCCGGAATTTTTGAGGGTTCATGAATTTTGTTTGAAGCAGGATCTTTTTGGTAGTTGCCATAAGCCAGAGACCATAAGCCAGAGACCAGAGACCAGCAGCCAGCAGCCAGAGGCCAGCATCAACAATCATGATCCTCTTAATGATCCTTAATTTTTTAATGTTTAATTATTTGTATGGTTCTAAACCAATAAAACATCTAAAATCGCCTCGTCGGTGTTCGGTGTTCAAATAAGATGTGATTTAAAGGTATGGTTCTAAATCAATACCACTTCTAAAATCGTATATCGCCTCGTCTAGTATCGTCATTTTTTATAAAGGAAGACGAGACAAGATTAATCGGTGTTCAGTGTTCAATTTAGATGTTTAATGTTTGTAACAATTTAGTAGTTGACCCTGAAAAGGTCATAGCATAGGTCGTAAATATTTACAAACTAAAAAGAGTTTAATATTCATTAACTTTGCGCGCAAAACAAATTATACTCATGAGTAAAAATAAAGTTGTAAAAGAATCTAAAATTGAAATAACCGTAGGTCTTGATCAGGAACAAGTTCCATCCAGAATACTCTGGAAGGCGGAGGACAACCCGGATGCAAAAGACGATTTAGAGGCCAAGGGTATGTTTTTATCCTTTTTTGACAAAGAGAGTCGCGACACATTGCGAATTGACCTTTGGACAACAGAGTTGCAGGTAATGGAAATGGATAGAATGGTTTACCACACGTTGAAAGGCCTTACTGAGAGTTATTTTAAAGCTACGGGCAATGAAGAGTTGGCCGGTCAAATGATGCAATTCGCACAATATTTTGGTGAAAAGACTGAAGTTTTGCCTCCCTCGGACGCCAATAAAAATTCATAAATGTAATGGCAAAAAGCCCTGACAATAATGAAATTGTTATGCGGTTGACTGCTCTCTGGGCTTTTACAGAAGCTGGACTTGGAGGGGTGTTGCACTTATTTAAGTCGCCATTTAGCGGGCTCATGCTTTGTGGTTTGTCTATTATTTTTCTATCCATGATAGCGAAGTACTCAAACTATTCCTCCAGAGTAATTATCAGGTCTTTGGTTCTCGTTGTCTTTATTAAAATGCTGGTTTCTCCCCATTCCGGGGTAACGGCTTACTTTGCTGTTGCTTTTCAGGGGCTTCTCGCAGCTTTTATTTTTGGAACCTTTAAACACTCCACCTTAGGTTTATACCTATTTGGGATTATAGCGATGGTGGAGTCTGCCATGCAGAGACTGATTGTTCTTACTGTACTTTTTGGAATGCAGTTTTGGGAGGCAGTTAATGAATTTGGAAATTTTGTTTACCAGCTTTTTTTTGATCATTCACCTGAAGGAAGTTGGTTTTCATGGAGTGTGGTTGCAGCTTATTTAATAATTTATGCTCTTGGTGGGGCATTTGCTGCATGGTTGTACAGAAGGATAAGTAAAAATATACTAGCCATTGAAAAATCCTATCTGCAATCCGCAACAGTAAGGGAAGAGGGAGACCCTTTGGTTTTAACTGGCAAACCGAAGAAAAAGAAAAGAAAATGGAGTAATTACATTCTGTTATTACTGTTGCTCGGTTTTACCATTTATTTTTCCTCTACGATAGCTGATTTGTCCGGTGTATTCTACATTCTCTTAAGGACCATTTTAATTATAGTTGTATGGATTTATATCGTTAATCCTATTCTTTTATTGGCCTCAAAAAAGTTTTTGAAAAAGCGGTTTGTGGAAGAAAGAGAGCGAGCAAAGCATATTCAAGCCTTATTTCCCTGGATCAGACAGGTATTGTCTGAAGCGTGGTCAAGGGCATCAATTAGTTCCGGGTTTGCCAGATTTGAAAAATTTCTTACATGGACTTTTTTTCTTATACTTAATAAGTAAATTGGCTGTTGTGTAAGCTGCTGGAGATCATCTTATTAAGTGGATGTTTTTTATGATGGGAAGTATTTGATTAATAAAGTTTAAAAGTTTAAGGTTGAAAAGCGATGCCCTGAGCGAAGGAATAGCGGAGTCGAAGGGCGATGCCCTGCGATGTGGTGAGCTCCGCCGAACTAAGCGAAAGAATAGCGTCGTCGAAAGGCGATGCCCTGAGCGTAATGATAGTGGAGTCGAAGGGTGTAATGTTTAAAGTTTTAGATTGACAAAAATTTGACGCTTCGACGTCGCCATTTAGGTTTAAAGTTGAAGGTTTTGAGCTAGGAGACTAGTGCCCAGTCCAGATAAAAAAACGAACAGAAAGTTTTGTATAATAAACATTGAGTACACTCAGAAAAAGTATAATGAACCACATAGGATCATAGGACACATAGAATACATAAAGTTTTAACTGCTGATTTGAAACTATGTGAAAACTATGTTTCTATTGTCATGCCTGCGGCTTGATAAATTGTCTATGTGGTAGAAAACGAATTTGCTACTTTCCTATTTGGACTAAATAATTATCATACTTGTGCTGTGTAAAAAATAAGAAAATAGCTAATAAATATATATTTTAATTGCAATGTTTATCTGGGCAGAGCACTAGGAACTACATACCTCTACAAATGAAAAACAAAAAGAAATCTGATCTACCTCAAAAAATCTGTGTAAGCTGTGGTCGCCCATTCAGTTGGAGGAAAAAATGGGAAAGAGACTGGGAACAAGTCAAGTATTGCTCAAAACGCTGCAGCGGCATCAAAAACCCCAAAAGCCAAGATAATTAAAGCATTGAGTATATTTGACCCAAAATACAAATTTGGAGACCAATTTACTCATCGAAATACTGCTGCCACTAGCACTTGCCACCATCATGTATGGCATGGGCCTGACCCTGAGTATAGCAGACTTCAAAAGGATTTTGATCTACCCCAAAGCAGTATTCACAGGTTTGTTTTCACAGTTGGTTTTATTACCTGCCATCGCTTTTGGATTGGTTTATTCTATCGACCTGAAACCAGAATTTGCAATCGGTCTTATCCTGATTGCTGCCTGTCCCGGTGGACCCACTTCCAATCTGATCGCCTTTCTGGGTCGATGTGATACAGCACTCTCTATCTCCCTTACAGCAATATCGAGTATCATCACCATTTTTAGCATACCCCTTATTGTTAACCTCGGCTTGGATCTATTTTATGATTCGGGGCAGCTGATAAGACTTCCCGTTTTGCGAACTATATTGCAGATTATGATCATAACCGTCATTCCCGTAGGATTAGGTATGTACACCAAATCAAGGATTCCGGTGCTGGCAGAAAAAGCCATCCGTCCGGTGAAGCTGGCCTCCACTGTTTTTATTATTTTGGTTATTGTCGGAGTTGTTTTTAATGATCGGGACATAGTCCTTCCCGCATTCAGGGATACCGGAATATGGGCACTTTTACTCAATGTAGCCACCATGATTACCGGTTTTTTAGCAGGAAAAATGATGAACTTACCCATGCGACAAATGACTTCTATCTCCATAGAGACAGGCATTCAAAACGGCACCCTCGCCATTGCTATCGCTGCAAGCAGCACCTTACTGAACAGCCCCGATATGGCAATAGTACCGGCAGTTTATTCCATTATCATGTTTTTTACAGGAGGTATAGCTGCTTTTATTTATAGTGGGTGGAATGGTTGATGAGTTGATGAGTTCAAAAGTTGGAAAGTTATAAAGTTAAAAAGTTGAACGTGTAAGGTTGAAAGTTGAAGGTTTTTTTGGTCGATTAGAAATTTCCTTCTTTGTGGTGGAATGCTCTTATAAATGATGATGCGGCTATAGCCTATCCTTCAACAAAATGTCATATTCCGGCTTTAGCCAAAGAAGATCATGACCAAAAAATACATCGAATTGGTCACATTTTTATGTTTTCCAGGAGTATTGGGAATTAAAAAATTTTATTGATTTGAATTATAAAATAAAGTTTTCCGTTTCATAAGACTGCAAGGGATAAAACCATAATATGACTGCTTATATGATCTTGTTATTCAATTTTTTGATCGTCTTTCCACTTTTTTCCCAGAGTGGTGAAAAGGATTATGCTCTCTTTGAAGTATTGTATAGTTATGAAATGCCTTCCTCCGAACGAACTTTAGAAGATCAGCCTAGAGAATATAGAGAAGCATTGCTAATGGCTACTGAGCATATAAAGAAATACGAAGCAAGATTGATTTTTAATCAACAAAAAGCTGTTTTCAAGTCGCCTGAAATATTGACTTCAAGTATGGCAGATATATTTATTAATGCTTCCACTCTTGCCGGACATTCTTTTTATTATAATTCAGTAGATGACTTATTGATCCTTCAAAAACCCGGTCTAGGTGGACTGGAAACTATGACATACGATCAAGAAATACAGTGGGAGATCACCGATGCGACTGCGATAATTAACGGATTACTTTGTATTAAGGCGATAGGAACTCGTTCAGTTAAAGGATTTAATGACGATCAATTTTTAGCGTGGTTTTTACCTGACATGCCATACCCATTTGGTCCACTTTATGCCAACGGTCTTACGGGTCTGATATTAAAGCTTCGATATCCAGGTACTGTAATAACCGCAAAATCGATTAGGCTTATAAGTAATCAAAGAGAGGAAATCGAATTCCCTAATGGTAAGAAACTAAGAACTTACTCAGAAACTTTTAGATAAACTATTAAAGACCTTTTAGGAAGCAGAAATATAAAAGATGAAAATAGTTGCCTTATGTTTATTAATGTCTCTATCTAGCTTCAGTTGGGTGTTTGGTCAATATTCTTATTCAGGAAAGGCACAATATAAAGTAACCTATAACTACTCTGTTGATCGCTCGGAATTAAAAGACGATAATAAAAACATCCCATCTAATATTCAAAATGATATTAGGGAAGCCCATAGGCTGGTAGATAAAATGACAGGTAAATTAATATTTAATAATGTTGCATCAATTTATCACTCTCCAAGAAGTATCAATTCTGATAATATGGTGGACATAATTGCAAGTGGAGCAGTACGATCAGATCACACATATTATCATAACAGAACAAAAAAAGTCTTTATAATCGAAAATCGAGCATTTGGCGGGGCTAGACGATCCTTAGATGACAGAGAAATGATATGGAATATTCTCCCTGAAAAAGCAATAATCAATGGGATAGAATGTCAAAAAGCAGAAGGCATTTTTAAGACTCCCGGATTTACTGACACTGTCGTCGAAGTGTGGTTCGCACCAGACATCCCTTTTCCTTATGGTCCGACTAATGCATACGGCTTACCGGGATTAATTTTAAAATACAAATGGGGTTTTTTGGAAATTGAGGTTAATAAAATTAAGCGTATAACAGATGGCTCGGTGGAGCTAATTATTCCTGATTTTGGGGATATTCCGCTTTTATCTGGGAGTGTAAGGGAAAATTGAAACAGATAATAAAATGAAAATACTTACCCTTTGTATTGTGATGTCTTTTACGAGTTTCAGTTGGGGTTCCAGTCAAAATATTTACTCAGGAGATGCTCAATACGAAGTAATTTATAGATATTCTATGAATCGATCAGATCTTAAACAAAAGCCTGATAAAATACCTTCTGACGTAATTGCAATGGTTGATGAT
>SLKL01000135.1 GCA_007134625.1 Saprospiraceae bacterium | reverse complement strand
TATGGAATTTCCTACACAGGGAATTTGATGTTAAGTGGTGGTCAAGATATTCATCAGGCAGCTATTTCCAATGATTGCTACTCACTTTCTTCTAATTTTGTTCGCATTCGACTTGAGGAGGAGTCCGATGATTTATGGGTAAAAAGTGGTTTGGATGCACCTGATTTTGAGATCCGGTTAATTTCTGCTAATCCATTTTCATCAAACTTTGGCTGGCGAATTGTACCTTCCTCAAATGAAATGGACGTTAATTATTCATACCAACTATTCGATATGAATGGAAGACCAATTAAATCCGGTGAGCTTAATACCTTTAAAGGAGATACAGCAATACAATGGAAAACGGGTGATTTGCCCTCCGGTATCTATATCTTGAGGGTTTCAGATGGCATTCATTCAAGGGAACTGAAGGTGATTAGGAAATAGGGGGTATCCTTATTATAATTTGATCAATTTTTTAGTCAAAAAAAATTAAGTTGTCTGTTTGGGATTTAAAGAAAAGTATTACTTTTGCATTCCCTTTTGGCTCCGTAGCTCAGCTGGATAGAGCAACTGACTTCTAATCAGTAGGTCGGAGGTTCGAATCCTCCCGGAGTCACTTGATAATCAGCGGGTTATGACTTTTAAAGTTGTAACCCGTTTTTTTCGCAACACATTTGCAACACAAACCCAACAAGAAAACAGTTAATGCCTTCATAGCTTACTCCCCGCCTCCAAACTCAACCTTTAAACGAATCCATTAAATCCTCTTTCTTAGACCTTGAAACCGGCAACTCTTTTTTATTACTCATAACAACAAACCCGCCTTGTCCTCTGATATACCTCCTGAGGTGTTTCATATTGATGAGGAAAGATTGATGAATCCGAAAAAATGAGTGATTGGATAACATACCTTCTACTTCCTTTAATGTTTTTGATAGCAGGATTGAATTACCACAACTTTTGTGAATAAAGGTGTAATTGTTGTCAGCTTCGCAATATATGATTTCTTCAACTGGGATAAATTCTAATCCTTCTCCGGTTGGAACGGCTATGCTGGAGAAGTCTTTTGCCAGGAAGTTAATGTTACTTAGCATTGCCTCAATATGTTCTGTAGAAAAAGATTTGGATCTTCTTTGCTCTACTTTTTGAACAGCAGATATGAGCTCTTGCTTTCTGATGGGTTTGAGCAGATAGTCAACTGCACTGAATTCAAAAGCCTTTAAGGCAAACTGATCGTAGGCAGTAATAAAAATGACTTCAAAATTAATTTGGTTGAGTTGTCTTAACAACTCGAATCCATTCATCCATGGCATTTCAATGTCCAGGAAAACGAGATCCGGTTTTAATGCCACAATTTTAGCTAAACCATCTTCTGCGGTATTGCACGAGGCAATTATTTCAATTTGCGGGCAATACATCTCCAGCTCAATTTTTAGGGCTTCAGTGCATGCAATTTCATCATCGATAAGGATTGATTTTATTTTTTCCATAGCTTAGTCCATTGTTTTATGAGGGATATCAATTATTACTTTAGTACCTGCCGGGAATCCGTGTTCTGTTTTCAAGTCAATTATTTCAAGATCATATATTCCTTTGAATTGACTTAATCGAGATTGAGTAATACTAATTCCATGCGATTTTTTAGCTGCCGACTTTGACCTGATTTGAGCTGCTTTTTCTCTGCCTATACCATTGTCTGTAATTTCTACCTTGAGTTTTTCTTCAACTATAAAAAATCCCACATTCAATTTCCTTTCTCCATCTTTATGCATCAACCCATGCCAGATGGCATTTTCGATAAACGGTTGAAGGAGCATTGGCGGAACTGAAGTGTGTGTAAGGTCTATTTGAGGGTCAATATCTAATTCAAAATCAAATTCCTTAGAAAAACGCATTTTTTCTAATTCAATATAAGTTTTCAATGTGCGAATCTCGTCCCAAAGCGGTATAAAATCCAGAGAAGAATAGTTAAGTATGTCTCTAACCAATTGAGAAAAACTGGAGAGATATTCTGCTGCCAGCTCCTTCTCATTTTTAAGGATATAGAGTTTAATGGAGTTCAGACAATTGAACATAAAGTGAGGGTTCATCTGAGATCGCAATTGGCTCAATTCCAATTGAGCTATTTTTTCATTGAATTCCCGTTTTAGCCTTTCCTCTTTTTTGATGGTATTAATTCTCCATTTGTATAGGCTGAAAACGATACCGAAAATAGCAGCACTGAGCAAAATCCTAAACCACCAGGTTCTCCAATACGGGGGTTTAATAATAATGGGGATATTGAGTAATTCAAAAGGTTGCTGATTTACTAATGGGTGACATTTTAATATAAAGTTATATTTACCTTCAGAAAGGTTGGTATAAGTTGCATTGAAGTCTTCTTGAGGGTTTAACTCTCGCCAGTCAGCATCGAAGCCCTCCATCTTATAATATAGTTGATAACTGTAATCCGGTGATGCATTTAAAATACTCCAACTAAGCTCAAGGATTTTGTTTTTGTGATTCAGATGGATTGGTAATTCATCAAGAGAAATCCACCCTTTGGTTATTGCTCTATTATCTACATTAACCCCGGTTAAAAAAGCCTCTGCTCTTACCTTCTGAGGGATGATTTTATGAAGGTTGCCATGGTAAAGATATCTGGCGAGCGGTAATGAAAAATCACCGTTTTCTCGAATATCAAGCTTTCTGTCCATGTATAATTGTGGCAAAGCATGACGAAAATCAATTTTTATAGACTTCTTGGTTCGGGGGTCAAACCTTTGCATGCCAAGCCCAGTTTTTATCCATAGAAAATCATTTTGCTTGCTTAGCGCATAAACATTATTGGAGATCAAATATTCAGGCGCCCGGAGGACACTTTGGAAAATGATACTGTCAGTAGTTATCCTAGTTTTCCAGACCCCGTTAAGGTGACAACCGATGTAAATGGTAGAGTCAATTTTTATTGGCGTTCTCAAATAAAAATCACTGTATGGTTGATTAGCTATATTGTCTTTTAACTCAACAATATATTTCCTGTCCAAATCAAAAGAAAAGAAGTGGTTATCCAATCGAGTAAAAATGACCTGGTTTTCCAAGCGGACATAATTGTGATAATTATCAAACTTTTCCCCATTTTTAAAAATTAATTGATATTCTGCCTCCAGTTTTTGACCATTATAGATTCGGATAAAGGTATTTCCCAAAACCCATAGTTTTCCATTCTCATCAAATTCGATAAATTTTATATGGCGGTCATCATTATACAATGTGTCTATTCCCTCAATGGGATAATTCATTAATGAAAAATCTTTTCCGGAAAACCTGAATATTGATTTACCATTGTGAGTCAGTATATTTCCATTTCCTTTTCCAATAAAATTTCCCCAGAAGATCCCTTCAATTACAGAGCCGGAAACAATGTTGATGTACTGATTGATGGTGTTGACCAAGAAAAGAGAATCCACTCTGAAGCTTGAGAATAAAATAAAGTTGGTGTCAGGTAAATGGAATGATCTGGAAAAGGAACTACCATAATTGGGTTTAGTGGGATCTTCCCTGTCTATTACTGAAATCTTATGGAAGTGTTTGTTTAACCTGTAAACTCCGGTGCCATTAGTAGCTAGATAAATATCCCCATTCTGAGCTTCATAGATAAATTCACTGTATGGGGTAGAATCAAACGGATATTGAATCTTAATTTTTTTCTTGGTATTCGTGGCATGATCGTAGTGCAGAAGTTTTCCATTTGAGTAACTAATCAAAAACGCTCCATCACGCAATTTTCTTATAAATCGAGCATGGTGTGGCAATACGTGTTCGTGTAGAAATAGCTTTTCATATTTTCCGGTTCTTACTGAAAATTTAAAAACCCCGAAATGCTGAATGGATAACATTAGATGATCCTCATCCATCCATTCTGCTGCCGGTATCAGATCAAACTGGATGCCTTTATCGAGAAGGAAATCAAACTCATAAAATACTTCTAAGTTTTCCTTAGCTATATCAAAGCTGTAGATTCTGAAATTTCCGATAACCCAAAGCAAGTTGTCATCTTTCGGGTCTTCAAAAAAATACCTTACTTTATTGTCTCTGAAATGCAGGTTTTCTGTAATTCCTTCAATTGGGAATTCACGAAAATTCATGGAATCATTTACTATGGTCACTTCATTTATCGAATTTTCATGTCCACCCCTGATGAAGTAATATAAATTTTCTGATTTTTTGATGACTTGTCCCATTCTTGGAACAGGCCAATTACTTGTCTTTGGGTTTAAATTATCGAATTCTCCCGTCTGTGGATTCAAAATGCTTAAACCACCTCCTAGAGTGGAGCACCAGATTTCATTTGGACCGTTTACAAATAGCCGAAAAACCTGATTTTCCCCAAGGCTTAGGGAGTCATTGGGCTCATTGGAGTAGTGTTTTGCCGTTCTACCATCGTACCTTGTCAGACCGGTATGGCTTGCCATCCAGATAAAACCCAGTGAATCCTCCGCAATATGGAAATACCAATCACCACCCAAGCCATCCTTAAAGGATAGTTGATCAAATCTCCAGTATTCTTGTGAATAGGAGTTTGAACTGAATAATGGCAAGGCAATTAAGACTAAAAATATTCTTTCTCTTAGCCAACGACCCGTTTTATATTCTTGAAATAATGTCATCAGCTTTTTATTACAAAATCCGTGATGCCTATATTCTTTAAAAAAATCAAAACAGGAAGGTGGTTTCTTCCTCTATAATTAGTTTTTACTACATATAGCTCAGATTTCGATTGATCTTTAAAGTTATCATGCATACATTTTTTTCCGTCAAAGTTATAAATATTAATCAGACCCGGCTAAAGTCAACTCAACTATGTCGCTCAAGTCAACCGGTCTTTTATTTTTTAATTCTACATGAATCTGATATCTGTATTGCTCGCCCTCAGGATAGAGTACATCAGTAAATGAGTTTTCGCTTCCGCTCACTCTTCGGATTAATCTAAAAGGATGATCGTCCACCTGTCTGTATATAGCAAAAGTCCGGACTTCCTCCTCATGGGGCCATTCCCAATCGAGAATAATACCATTTTGGTCGCCGTTTTGAGCAATGGAGAAATTAATTATCGTACTTAATGGAATTCTGGTAAACGCCCTCAAGCCAAATAGGGTAGCGGGTTCTGATCGAAGTCCGGATTCATCAAAAGCGACGAACTTATAATCATAACTAGTGTGGTGAATTACATCTGTATCCAAAAACTGATTTTCTACGTCTTCAGGTGTAAGTCTTTGAAGGAGATTCCACTCCTCATCGCCTGTTTCTTTTCTAAAAATTTGGTGGTAGTCGACATCGAGACTGGTACTTGCTATCCAATTGATAAATATCCCATCATCTCTTATTTCAAAAGCGTTAATCACCGGAGACACCGGAGGAATGGTGTCGGGTCTATAGAGAATTAAGGGTTCAGAAAGCTCTGAGACATTTAATGCCATGTCCATTGCTGCTACTCTTACCACCACCATTCGGTTAAAAGTCTGTAGAGTAACCTGATGCTGATAAACTGTATCATAAAGTAATTGAGGAGTCATTCTGCTAGGCACTTCTTCGACCTGATTATTTACATAAACGTGATAACCATATAGGTCTTCCTCGGGGCCTAGATTCCAGCTTACATAAACAATGCCTGTGCTATCTACAAATCCCTCCAGACCGGTGGGAGCAGCCGGCGGGAAAGTGTCAATAATATTAATGGCCTGTGGCATAGACTGCTCGTAAACTCCATCATCCCGAAATGCATATACAATGTAATAATTCATAGTCAGGAGATTTGGCTCTTCATGAATGAATTCACTAGTCCCAACTGGAATTAATTCATCAACAAGCCAATCATAAGGACCTTCTTGAATTATTGCGTGGGAAATGGCATAGCCTGTAACATGCTCTTCGTTTTCCATTTCCCAGTTGATAATTACCCCCCCTGTTCCTGTTTCTGTAACTGAGGCTGATGGGCGAGATATAGTTCTGGGCTCCTTACCCTTAGCAACGTACCCTTCAGACCACTCGGTTAGTTCACCAAAAGGATCTATTCCTGCGATTCTATAAATATACCAATTTCCATTTTGCGGGATAGAGTCATGATAAGTGTAAAACCGTAGTGCCCATGAATCATCGATTTTATCCAAAAGACTAACATAAGGATTGTCAACCACACTATGGAAAGTAGTTCCACCATCATCTGATCTCTCAATTAAAAATCCGCTCATATTGTGAATGCTTCCGGTAGTGTTCCATTTTAAAACTAATTGTCGGTCGCCTTCAATGATTGTATCAATAGTAGGTATATACTCCGGTTCTTCCTCACTTGTAATAACAATAACAAACCCACTTTTGCAAG
>SLKL01000151.1 GCA_007134625.1 Saprospiraceae bacterium | reverse complement strand
GGTTGCCTGTTGTATAATCCAGATCATTGGGATCAAAAAACGGGAAGCTACCAAAATAGCCCTTTATCTGAGTAAACGGAAAACCCGATCCCAAATTCCAGCGACCACCTATCTCCCAGTTTTTTTCTCTTCCAAATCGGTATGTCGCCAAAAAGTTAACATTATGTCTGCGATCAAAATTGGTGGGATAGGTCTGAAATCCATCGTCTCTATCCACGTAAGAAAGAGAGTAAGTCGCCCATAAATAGAGATTGTTTCTGTCATAGCGCGCGAAGAAATCAATTCCATAAGCATCACCTGTCTCAGCGATATAATTTGGATCGCTTCCTACCAGTTTGTTTCGGTTAATATTTATAATCATATTGTACCTTTTGTAATAAGGCTCAAAATTGATTTCTATCAGGTTATCAAATAAATCCATCTCAAAACCACCACCTAAGTGATAAGCTGTCTGTAATCTGCTGTCAACCTGTTTAGTTGTCGATCCGGGCTCAAAAATGGTTTCATTGGGCGCAGATAAAAAGCCATTAAATAAATTGACAATATCCCGGTCGTTTACAGTACTAATCAGATTTTGCGAATAGATTCCACCTGCTGCCTTCAAACGGAAATTATCGGTTACATTCCATTTTGCACCCAATCTGGGTTCAAAACTCATTCTGTTTAGCGAGGCATAGTAATGCAAGCGCACACCCGGTTCAATAATCGCATCACCCCACCTTTGTTTTAAATTTAAGAATCCGGAAACTTCTGTATTGTTAGTCTCCTGAGAGAAGGTAAATCCAGCAAAGTTCCTGAAACGAAATTCGGTACTTAATCCATGTATATTGAACCCATACTTTAATTCGCTATTAGCTCCAAAGTAACTAAAGTCAAGTCCTATATCGAAACCGCTTATAGCATTAAATCTGGGATCAGCATTGGCTTCAACCATCTCTAATTCATAACGGGAAAAAGCTACAGTTGCACCAATAATAACACTTGAATTAGAAGGTACTATTCTCATTGTACCTCCACCACCATAAGAGTTCCATCCTATGGATGCAATGCCTGTGTAATCAACATTGTCGTTATGACTAAAGCCAAACAAGGATACTTTTGAACCTGTAGCACCTAGAAAAGTAACTTTTCCATATATATCATTGAATGAAAAAGGCAGGCCAAGAGAATCAGATGCATAAGAATAAATGGATTGGGATGTTTGGTCAAGGTAAGAAGTTTTAGCAGAAATCATATAGGAAATGGCACCACCACGATTACCTTCCTCCATCCTTTTTATGGGGCCCTCAAGAAGTGCCCTGGATTGAAACGGACTAACTGAAACAAACCCACCATGTCTTCTCATGTTCCCATCTCTGGTTGTTATGTCAATGACAGCAGACATACGACCTCCAAATTCAGCACCAAAACCACCTGTATAAACATCTACATTTTGAATGGTTTCCGTATCAAATACACTGTAAAAACCAATGGAGTGAAAGGGGTTATAAATCGTCATTCCATCAAGAAGAACACGATTCTGAACCGGCGATCCCCCACGGATATATAGCTGACCACCCTGATCGCCTGAAAATATCACTCCGGGTAGGACTGGCAGATACTGGGCTAAATCGGGGTCGCCACCAGTAGCAGGCAAAGAACGCAACTCCCTTGGAGAGACACTAACCCTACTTACCTGCACATCCGATCTCGCTTGTTCCCTTCTTGCTGAGACATCTACTTCTGTTAAAGTAACACCGGAGGGCTGAAGGAAAATTCGAACAAACTGAACATCGCCTCTACCGAGGACAACATTGGTTGAGGTACTGTCATAACCAAGGTAGGTAGCTACCAATTGATATTCACCTTCAGGAACATTAGGGATAGTAAAAAATCCATTAATATCGGTATTGACGCCGGTACCCAATTCAACAACAAAAACATTTCCAAACATTATGGGCTCCCCGGTCTCGTCATCAAAGACCTCTCCCCTTATGGTTCCGCTTTGAGAAAAAGCAACAAAATGGCACAATACCACAAGGGTAAATACTGAAAAAATATTTTTAAAAAACATTTATTGCGTTTAAAGAAACATCAAAATTAGCCAATACAACATCTGTTTTGCAAAATTGCTGTATTATTAATTCCATTTTAACATAAAAATGTAACTGTACGAAAACAAGGGGATCAAAAAAACTAATGCTTCTTTGATCGGTTAGGTTATTTTATGAAAGACGCAAATTAAATAAATGAATACAGCAAAAAATAAACTTCCTGATGCCGGATGGAATTTTGAGAACAGCTATGTACGATTAAATCAACATCTTTTTACTGAATTAGAGCCGGTAAAAGTTCGTAATCCCTCGATTTACTTTTTTAATGAAAAATTAGCTCAAGAATTGAATCTGGATTTTTCTAAATTCAGTAGTGAGCAATTGGCTGCTCTTTTTTCCGGCAACCAACTACCTGAAGGTGCTCATCCCATCGCACAGGCTTACGCAGGTCATCAATTTGGGCATTTTACCATGTTGGGAGACGGCAGAGCCATATTAATGGGAGAACACCTTGACAAAACAGGAAAAAGATGGGATATTCAGTTCAAAGGTTCCGGGCGGACGCCTTATTCAAGAGGGGGAGATGGAAGGGCTACTCTGAAGTCCATGCTAAGAGAATACCTAATCAGTGAAGCTATACATTATTTAGGCATTCCAAGTTCACGGTCACTTGCAGTATGCCTGACAGGAGAGGCAGTAAAAAGAGAGGCACTTCACAAGGGGGCTGTTCTTTGCCGGGTTGCAAAAAGCCACATCAGGATAGGAACCATTGAGTTAATCCGAAACTTCCTGACTACGGAAGATCTCTCTGAATATTGCACTTACCTGATCAAAAGAGAATATCCGGATTTATCAGAAGCAGCTAACCCACCACTCGAATTATTGAAAAAAATAATGGAGCTCCAAACGGACTTAATTGTAAATTGGATGAGGGTAGGTTTTATACATGGCGTGATGAACACCGACAATACAAGTCTAACTGCGGAAACCATAGATTATGGTCCCTGTGCGTTTATGAATGCCTATAATCCCAATACCGTATTCAGTTCTATTGATAGGACCGGAAGATATGCTTTCGGCAATCAAGCACGTGTAATACAGTGGAATATTGCAGCATTAGCCGGGGCAATGATTCCTATTGTTAATGACGATGAAGAGAAAGCTATTGAAAAAGTAAAAGAGGTCATCAATTCATTTTCCGGAATGTATGAGGAAAAATATTATCAGATGATGGCAAAAAAAATAGGCATTGCTAATGCAGGTCCTAACGATAAAATACTGATTAATCAACTATTGAAATGCATGGAAGAAAATGCATTGGATTACACCAACACCTTCAGGTATCTTACTTACAAGCAGTCCATTGATGATCAATTAGAAATTGACGAATTCAAAAAATGGGAGTCAATCTGGCAGAACAGAATTAAAATTGAGAAAAGACCCTATGAACTAATGAAGGCCACTAATCCATCAGTCATCCCAAGGAATCACCTGGTAGAGGAGGTTTTGGATAAGGCAGCTTTTGAAGGTAATCCTGAACCAATGAAGACTTTTCTGGAAACACTAAAAAATCCCTATAAAGAATTACCTTTGGACAGTCGTTACGGAAAAGCACCAGCCGGTGGTAACGGTCATTACCAGACTTTTTGCGGAACTTGATTTTTTCATAGAAAAATTGAAAACATGGAGGATAAAAAAATCCTGAGAACTAAAAGATACATAAGGTTTAGTGATTGTGACCCAATGGGACACCTTTTCAACCTCAACTATTTACACTATTTCCTTGAAGCCAGAGAAGATCAGGTCAGGGAGAACTACAATCTCGATATGGCTTTATTAGCGACAAAACATCAATGGGTTTTACTGGCAGGAACACATCAAATTTCTTATTTGAGACCGGCAATGATGAATGAAGAGGTGGAAATCACCTCCGCCATAATTGACCACTCTGAGAAATGGATAATGGTGGAATTCCAAATGCTGGATACGTCCGGAAAACCAAAAGCTTTTATGTGGAGTAAATTTGTAAGTTTTAGCCTTGCTACTCAAAGTACCGCTCCAATACCGGAGGAGATGAAACATTATGTAACCAACTTTTCTATAGAAAAACCCGCTCCGGATTATGATTCAAGATTCAACCAATTAAGAGAAAAATAAAAAAAACAGAGAACGCATTAGCATTCCCTGTTTTTCTTCAATTATCAATCAGCTTATATGTATCTTTAGGCTAGAATATTAATTTCCAGTTTTTTAAACATTCTGATAACTGGTAATTTTCGTAATTCATAATTCGTAATTCTCAGCTCTTAACTATTTAAAATCATCTCACTTAAAATACAGTTCGCTGCTAATAGACTAACTTGTATTTTAATATTATGGCCTGTATCTTGTACGTTCTCCATTTCGATCGATCATCAAAAAGGCATCTGAAAAGCCCCTGCCCGCTACTTTTTTTCTAGCAGACTCAGCCTCTTCTATGGTATCAAAATATCCAAGTAAAAGAACTGTAAATTCACCCGAGGCCTCCTTAATTAAATCTCCATCCATCCAGCTCCCATCAATATTGGAAGTATTACGGAAGGCTCCAAGTCTCACCAGATACTGTGTTTTAGCTACAGTGGAAGAAGACTGTACCGGAGCCTCCATATTATCCCGAGCAGTACCTGGAGGTGTGGAACTCACCACAATATGTTCTTTTACAATAAATGCATCCGGATAACCCCGATCTCTTATTTTTTCAGCAGCAACTTCTGCTTCCTCTCTAACAAAAAAGGAACCCACTCTTAATTTGATATCGGTATGGTAAAATACCTTATAAACTTCTCCTATGTCCCTTAACTGATTGGCTATCCTTTGCTCATCAAAATCATTTTTGAATGTCCCAATCTGAACTGAAAAGACATCAATCTTGTCAACATCATCGACCATTGCATTAAAATCATCTAATGGCTGTGCAGTAAAGACAGCATTGGAATTTCTTTTAAATTCCATAATCATCCGATCACCTTTTCCTTCTTTATCTTCGGCACTTACATTTTCTTTATTCGCTAAAATTGAAGGATTACTTAAATTAAAAAGCCTGTTTTCAGCACTAAAACCGTAAACATCATCAAGACCACGCCCCCCGGGTCTATTTGAAACGAGGTAGCCGTTGCGCAACTCAGCATCAATCATAAAGTTATAATCATCTCTTGTACTGTTGATACTCCTTCCGGCATTAAAAATGTTTGTAGGATCACTAAGGGAAGTGTAAAAAACATCAAGTCCACCAAGACCGGGATGCCAATCTGATGAGAAAAACAGATGATCGCCTGTGGTGAAAGGACTGATTTCGTCTCCGGGAGTATTTATTTCAGGTCCAAGATTTACGGGTTCAGACCAATGGTCACCTTCACGTGTGCTTTTATAAAGATCAAAACCTCCAAATCCCCCGGGACGATTGGAGGCAAAATAAAGTGTATTTCCATTGTCTGCTAAATGAGGGGTCATGTTTGAAAAGCCTATACCATTGTGGTCAAATGCCGTAACCGATTCCCACTCACCATTCACGTCCACCTCAGCTAAATATATGGACAAACCATTGGTATTGGAATTTATCCGGTATTCTGATGGACCCGGACGTCCCATGACTATTGCAGCCATATGGCCCGTTTCACACCAGGAAACCTGATACGCTTTATTTTCTTCTTGAAGTGCTGATTCTCCTTTTTCCACTACAGCAAAAGGATCATCCACCTCTGTTCCTATTAAATTCCATTGGGTCTGTGTGTATATATTTTCTACTTCCTCTGTTGTTGAGGTAGAGACAAAATGAAGTTTTCCATTGAAAATCCCAATAGCGGATTCTGCACCCTCAGTATTCCACGGCATATTATATACCCTCACCAAAGGCTCAGTTTCAAGAATACCACCGGCAATTTGAGCATTCTGTGCATAGTGTCTGCCAAGATGAGGATCATTAGAAGAAAATTGCAAAAAGTGATTTCTTGCATTTTCATAGTCTCCCTGCATCATTGCAGTTTTTCCCAGATAAAAATTAAACTCAGGATATTCTGTATTCCTATCTCTGCTATTGCCTAAAGATAAAAAAAGTTCGGCGCGGTAAGGCTCATTCATTTTAAGGTAAGAACGACCAAGGAGTAAATAACCGGGTATGGGGAGTTCGCCCTTTTCGGATAAAATTTCCAGACCTTCTACAACTTCATTGTAAAATCCAAGTTCAAACTGACGCTCTGCCAGAAATAAATCTCCCTGAGCAGAACTGCTTTGTGTAAGTAGCAGTAAAACTCCTGTGAATAGGGAGAGCAATGAGTGGGAAAGCG
>SLKL01000410.1 GCA_007134625.1 Saprospiraceae bacterium | reverse complement strand
TTGCCTGGGGATAGATTTTTCTGAGCTTTAATATTTCCTTCCAGCTTGAGTCAGTACTTCCATCATCCACGAGCAGGACCTCATAGGATTTACCAAAGTCGTCCATGACTTCTTTTATCCACCTAAGTAACTCAGGCAGCGATTCCTCTTCATTATAAAGTGGTATGACAATTGAAATATCCATTTATTCAGATGCTCTTCTTACAATTAAGGCAAAGATAGCAGCAATAATAAAACCCGGCAGTAAAGATGGGATAAATTGTCTGAGCAGATCTCTTGGGCGCATTTTACCTTCAGCGGTCTCAAGTAAACGCGCCATTTCATCAGCACGTTCCTGTCCTAAAATCCCAATAGACTCCTCTATTCGCTCTAATTCTATCTCTGCCTGGATTTCCCTTAGTTGTGGATCTATCTCAAAAAACAATAAATAGAAGGTGATGTACCAGAATATCTGCGCAATCAAATAAACCACAAAACCGGCTCTTACCATAGACCGGAAATCAGTATCAGGGTCTTTTTGGTGGTGGTTTTTGATAGATATAAAAATGAAATAAAAATAGGGTAGCCAGCTCAGATTAAGCACCCATAAATTGAACAGCAGCTCCTTTTGTACCATCCAGAGCAAAAACATATACACCCCGACAGTCAACCCACAGATGACACCGGTTTTCTTGTTGTCGTCAAACATATTTTATTTCTTAAAAATCAGGTGTTGGCTCCTCTCGTTTTAAAATAAGTGCAGTAATCAGCGAAATAATGGCTCCAAAAAATGCATAAGTCAAAATTCCAGTAAAAAAGACCCCAAATGGTGATAGGAATATTTCAAATACTCTAAGTGCCATATCAATCGCCTCATCATCCATCCCCATGTCTTCATACATAATTGCCATTTCATCCATTTGGCCTTCATAAAGGTCTGGATTAATTATGGTCCTGTCCACAACGGAAAAAACAGACATAATTGCTCCTGCAATAAGTATTGTTAAAATACTGACCACAAAAGCCTTAGAAAAACTGATATATCCCCCAAGTTCTTTATCCCGGTGATAGTTGATTGCCATTACCGACGCACCAATAGTTATTGCAGTTGTAACTAGTATTCCCAAAAATGATGCCAAAAAGCTTGTTCGGTCAAAAATTACCATAGCGAATAATGCCCACACAATTAAAATCAGACCTGCAAAAAGTCCGTAGCGGGTAGCTGTATTGAATGTTGAAACTTTATTTTCCATAGTAGTTTATTTTTGGTTTATTTTAATCGCCTGCAAATTACAAATAATAGCTATTTTAGAAAAAATTATTGGACTAAATTGAGATTAGAACCGATTAAGGTTCCAAAAACTTTTCCTTTTAGCTTAGTATTAATAGAGGGTACTGCTTTTGATAGTGAATGAATATCCTCCCGTAAAATAAGTTCTTCGTCTTCAGGATTGAAGAAACAGAGATCAGCAATTTGTCCCACTTCTATTTTTGGAATTTCAATCCCAAGTGCTTCGGCAGGACCGGAAGTAAATAGTGAAATCAAATCTTCTAAATCTACTTTTCCTTTCAATGCCGTCCAACTCATCTGAAAAGCAGTCTCCAGGGTTGAAGCCCCAAATGCTGCAGCGCCAAATTCAACATCTTTTAATTCACTTTCCATGGGATCGTGATTACTGAAGATAAACTTAATTTTACCGGACTGAATGCCTTTGATCAAGGCTTTTCGGTCGCTTTCCTGTCTGAGAGGAGGCAGGACCTTAAATGAAGTATCAAAATCATTTAGTGTATCATCAGTATATAACAAGTTCATAGCAGCGACACCGGCAAAGTGATTGGTATGATTTGTGGAGAGCGCTTTCAGGGCTTTTTCACTGCTGATCCCCAATGAAATCAGCCTGCCCCCTGAATATGCCAAAACCATTAAATCCTGCTGAATAGCTATCACCTCAGCCTCGGTAGCAATGCCCTCAAGACCAAGACTCACGCTAACTTTTCCCTCGTGTATTACCCCAAATGGGTTAAAACTCATCTGAAGGGGTCTGTTGATAATCGGTCTGCCTGCTGATTCTGCATACATCAGGGATCTACTGAGACAACCGGGATCTCTCAAGCCATTTCTCCCATCAGTAAATGCCACGGCTCCTGAGGTTGCCATATCCATGTATTCATTGAGGTCTTTGCCTTTGCAGTCAGCAGTTGCAGCACCGGAAGGAAGTATATTTACAGTGAGGTTCTCCGTCTTCTTAATGACCGAGTCAATATCTGCTCTTCTCATGATTACAGGATCGGTATTTGGTGCCAATACCACTTTTGTAAAGCCGCCCTTCACAGCTGCTGCTGCTAGTGTCTCCAATGTCTCGCGTTGCTCAAATCCCGGCTCTCCCGCCTGAGTACCTATATCTATCCATCCCGGAGATATATGGAGATTTTTTCTTTCCACTACATCAGCCTCTCCTTTGGGTAATCTTTTCCCTATTTTTCTGATCACCCCATTTTCAATCAAGACATCCACTTCGCCGCTGTAATTTTTGCCGCCGGGATTGATAATTGTAGCATTTTTGATCAGAATTGCCATGCGCTAAAGTTGATTGGTTTAAAGCCTGGGCAAATATAAGGTTTTTAACAATATAAACGCAGGGCATATATAGTAGATACCATGATTATTTTGCTTAACATATTACAACAGTTCTCCACAGGCCAAAGTGACTATAGATACTGAGGTTGCTCCGGCATTTAATATTACTTCCGCGAAACTTTCCAGTGTGGCTCCTGTGGTGATTACATCATCCAATAAAATGAGGTGTTTATTTTTGATAAGTTCGGGCTTGATGACCTGAAATAATTGATTGGTGTTTTCAAAACGGAGCTCCCTGTTTAATTTAGTTTGTGTAGGATTGTTTCTTGTTCTTATAACAGCGTCTGTTATCCAGGGAATGCCGGTTTTTTGTGAAAGTCCTTTCGCTAAAAAGTCACATTGATTGAAACCGCGGGCTGTTTTTCTTTTTGGGTGGAGGGGAACCGGTAGGATAAGCTCTGCTGTTCGCAATTCCTCCGCTTTTTCTACATATTGACCCATAAGTTTTCCCATTTCAACAGCAATGTCTTTTCTGCCTTCATATTTTATACGGTGTAGTACATTCCTTATTTTACCTTTTGGGTTGAAATAAAAAATAGAGCATGCTGCTTTCAATGGTATTCGGCCCCAGAAGGTTATAGCAGTTTCGTTTTCTAATGGGTATTTTTCATGGCCCGTAAAAGGCAAATCGGCCAGACAGGAAAGGCATAAAATATGATTATTCATTGGCCTGCTGTGCTGACAACAAGGGCAGAGTTCTGGAAAAATAAGGTCTGTTAAAGATGTTATGGGTTTTATCAAAGAATCATATAGCATTTTTCACCTTTTGATAATTATGTGTATAAAGGCAGAAAAATGTACCCAGATAGATTCTTATTTTTTAATTACTCAGATTATTTCCTCTTCTTCAAAATTTCCTGAATCAAAAGTCTTGAGCATATCGACCAAGGTGGTCTGCATGGTTTTAAAAGCCACCGATGCTTCTGTATAAAAATCATATCCGGGGTCATTTAAAGCCTTTACCGTGGCATCCAGATGTTCAGTGGGAATAGGGTAGCTTTGTTCTAACCCTCTGAATTTGATTTTTAAGGTATATTTTTCAGCGTAGAAAAATATCTCAACTACAAAAAACGGATGAGGTATAGTATTTACGATTCTCATTCTAGTTTATCTTTAATTGAAGGATTGATGGAGGCAGACATTTTTTTATAAAGTTCAAGAACCTCCATTTTTGTTATCATTTTCAGGTGTTTATCAATGGTGTTGATATCTCCTCTGATAGCAGGACCTGTTTGTGCTTTTTCAGGTGACTCATAATCCAATTTAGAAATAGTTGTCCTGATGAGGGGTAACAAGTATTTAAAAGGGATCTCTTTTTCTTCCAAATATTCAGCTGCAAGACGGAACCAATGATTGGTGAAATTATTAACCATTACTGCTGCTACATGTAACTGCTCTCTAATACTATCATTATTTTCAATTGGTTTGGCGCCCAATTTTTCAGCTAAAACTCTTAATTCCTCCTTATCACTTTTATCAGAAGAATCTATAAAAACAGGAACGTCATCCCATACAAAAGGGATTTCTTTTGAAAAGGAATTCAGTGGATAAAATAAAGCAAAATGAGTGCAAATCTGTTTTAAGTAGTCGGCAGCTAAAACCCCGGAACAATGCACAATTGTACTTTCCTTTAACCAGTTTTTTGGGAGGGATTCAGCAGTCTTTTTGATTTGATCATCCCTGACGGTGAGAAAGCAATATAAAGGTGGTTTTTCCGGCAACTCACTTTCGTCAATCCAATAAACGGAGGGATTAGAAATAAGCTCAGTATCTATCTTTTTCTTACAAACAACAAATATCTTGTGGTCTGTATTTTTAGAAAATGCCATGAGCAGGTGGTGGCCAACATTCCCATACCCAACTATAACAATGGCATCACTCATAATATTCTTATCTATTCTATTCCTACTCACCTTTTATTGTGGTAGTATTTTAACTATTGGTTACCGTTAAACTGATGTTGTTTAAGGGGGAAGGTGTAAAGTTTAAGGAAAACTTTTGCACTAAAAACCTTGCGCCTTAAACCATCTTCTTTATACTTCGAGAAAACAAAATTATTCTTTTCAAATATTATATTTCCTCAAACTGAAAGGCACTCTTTCTTATCCCAGTTTTGCCCTTAATCTAACAATCATCGAAAATAGCAGACCTGATAGCATAATAATAGTTCCCAGCCAGAAGAAATTCAGTCCCTGAAACTTTATAGCTTCCAAAACGATGAAATCACTCCTCGGTACATTTTCTGCAATTTCTACCGGGAGATCAAAAGTTTTCATAGCCTGCTCTGCAACCAGGAAAGTCATTTTTCCACTCATTGGATCTATACGAGTAAAACGAAAATGGAGACCTGCCTCCGGAACCATAGTTTTAAAATTAGTTTGAACAGCATCTCGGATTAGATATACTGGTTCTGTTCTTTCAACTGATCCGGTTATGTTATTAGTGACCTCCAGTATTGCTGAAAGTGCAATATCCCCGTCTGCAGGATCATACGAAGGATGCCAGGGCTCTTGATTAACATCCACGAATTGTATGGTAAAATCATTGTATTCGAAAGTTTCTCCCCGAGCTACCTCATATGTGGTGAATTCAAGTGCGGTTTCAGCAAGAAATAAATCATCAATAAGGGTATCGGATAATTGCAAACGCATATTCAGCGGATCAATTTGTTCAGGATACCTGAAAACAAATGCTCCCCTCAATGAGATTCCCGGCAATGCAGTATATATCGTATCACTATCCAAACTATGAACACGCATTTTGAGCGTCAATGCAATGTCGTCCTTAGCAGCAGGGTCACTTTCAGGATGTAAAATTTCGTGATGAATTTCATCCAGAACAATAAAGTGCTTGCTGGTAAAGGTAGTATCTCCAAGACTCATATAATAAGTCTCAAACCTTAAACTATCTTCTATTTCTTGTGCTGATTCAAGATCAATTTGTTGTGCCGGCAATCTTGATATCCTGGTAAAAATATCTTCCAAAGGACGACGTCTGATGTCAGGATTTGCCGCTTCAATCTTAGAAAAACGCTTGTCATACTGCACATTTGGACTGAGTGTAAATTCAGCAATCGGATTAGCGTCTGCATCAATTTTTACAAAGTCAATATCGAAAGAGCGGGTAATCCCATCAAAATGATCACCTTGATATGTAGCGATATAACCACGCATAAACATGGGTTCCCCTTTGATTAATACAATATTACTCAACAAATCTTCATCCTCCATACCTTCAAGCAGACCACTTTGGGCAAATACATTACTGGATATATAGGTTTTATTGACGCCCGTAGCGATTATACCAAAAATCATCATGGCGAAACCAAGGTGGCCCATTGCTGCGCCTGCAGCCTTGAGATTCCCTTTAATTCTTAAGATAAGATAATCTAAATTGACCATGAATGCAAACACAGCCGCATACAACAACAAGACATACTGCCAAGCAACGATATTGAGCCAGAATAAAAGCAACCAGGTAATTACCGCTGCAATGGCTGCTGCGAAAAGAGTGATACTCCAGAACTTTCTTTTATAATTTTGCCAATTGGTACCTCTGTAGCGCATAACAATACTAATACCTGTTAGAATAGCCATTAGAGCTGCAACCCAGAGTTGGTGCTGATTGTAATGGCTAATTGGGTCTTCAATTACCCTTGAAGCATATAGCGGATCAAAAGTTTGTATTATGGCATTGAAAACAGGTAGAGAAGTACTGTAAGTGATAAGTACAGAACCGATAGCTATTACCATAGCGCCAATGAACATCCAAAATTCTCTTGAATTCCAATCCTCTTCTTTTTGGACTGTAGGTA